>CAZYSW010000073.1:0-10757 GCA_964650105.1 uncultured Nannocystaceae bacterium | reverse complement strand
CCTTGCCATGGTCGCCAGGCTTGCCCTTGCCATGGTCGCCAGGCTTGCCCTTGCCATGGTCGCCAGGCTTGCCCTTGCCGTGGTGGTGCTGGGGCGGATGCTGCGGCTTTGCATCGGCGATCGAGGGGGCCAAGGCCATGAAGACGGTGAGGGTGGTGGCAATGAACGTGCGCATGGATGGCTCCAAGAGTCCGGCCGCTCTTGACGGCGCGGTGTGGGCCACCATTCAACGACGGCGCACCGCGCAGGAGTCCCGGCGTCGAACGTGAGCCGGCACACGGGCCGGAGCGGCCTGAACGTGCGCGCGGGTTCGGGCGACGCACGAGGGTCGAAGAGTCGGGTTTGCTATGGTCCACGAGGGAGGCCGAGGGTGCGTTTCCGACTGCTGCTGTGGGTCTCGTTGGTGGTGCCGGGCTGCGACGCCGGGGCCACCGGGGCCGACGAGACCGAGTCCGCCGCGGCGACGGGCACCGGGGACGACGACAGCCAGGAGCCCGAAACGGTGGTCATCCCCTTGGTGACGCCCGAAGGCTGGTCGCAGGCGCCGGAGGCGGACCCGTTCCCCGCCCATCGACCCGAGGAGGCGTCCTGTGTGGACGGGTTCGGGCCGGAGGACGGAACCTTCGAGATCCGGACGGACGCGTGCACCTATGCCTCGTTCGTGCAACCCACGCTGGCCGACATCTTCGAGGGCGACGAGGTGAGATTGACGCTCGTCCACGATCCGCTGTGGGCCGAGGAGCCCGCGACGGCGCATCTCGCCGTGAGCCTGCAAGGCGACGTCCTGCTCGACGAGACGTTCGAGATCCCGAGCCCGTACGCGTTCGTGCAGCAGTCGTGGCAGGCACCGCGGGAGGTGCCGGTCGGCACCTCGCTGCACGTCCACCTGCACAATCACGGGTACAACTCGTATCGCATCGTCGAGATCGCGTTGGTGAGACGCAAAGCCGCGTAGGCGGATCGTTGCGCGGTGCTCGTGTCCGGAGACGTCGGTCCAGGCTCGGGGCGAGCTTGCGTCGCAGGCGCGCCTCTCGTTCGGCCCACGGGAGCGCGAGCGGCACTGGCGGCGGCCGGCCGCGACCGAACGCCGCCGAGCGGTCGCGGCCACGCGGCGCAGGTTCGGGGACGCGGCGGCGCGCCTTCGAGGACGAGGCGGGCGATCGTATCCTCCCGCCCATGTTCCCCGACGGTCAGGAGGCGCCTTGACGACCGCATTGCCGGTGTTGTTCGCTCACCATGCCGTCGATGACGTCGTGCTGATCGGTGCCGGGCGGGCGTTCACGCGGGGGCAACTGTGCGCTCGGGTCGTCGCGCTCGCCTCGACGCTACCGTCGGGCCCCGGCGACGCCCTCGTGGCGTGCGAGGGGCGCGTGGCGTTCGCGGTGGCCGTGCTCGCGGCGTGGCGGGTCGGTCTGGGGGTCGCGCTGCCCCCGAATCTCCGACCGTCGACGCTGGCCGAGGTGGGGGGCGCGTCGTCGGTCGTGACCACGATCGACGACGCGCGCGTGGATGCGGCGCTCGAGCGGGCGATGGTCGACGCGCAAGACGACGCGGTGCTGCCGGTCATGGCGCCGAACGATCCCCTGGCCACCATCTATACGTCGGGCACGACGGGGCGGCATCGACCCGTGCCCAAGACGGCGGCGCAACTTTTGGGCGAAGCCCACGTGCTGTCGGAGATGTTCGAGGTCGGCGCCCGGTCGCGCGTGCTGGCCACCGTTCCGCCGCATCACATCTATGGGCTCTTGTTCGGGATGCTGCTGCCCTTCGTGAGCGGGGCGGTGGCGATCGCGCGGGCCTCGTTGCACCCGCCGGCGATCGCGGCGGCGGCCCGCGAGCACGGGGCCACCGTGTTGGTGAGCACGCCCGCGCATCTACGGGGACTGGGGGTGCTGGAGCGCGACGCCTTGCCGGCGTTCGAGCGGGTGTTCTCGTCGGGGGCTCCGTTGCATCCCCGCACCTCGGCGCTGCTCGCGGAGCGCTTCGGGCTGAGCGTGGTGGAGGTGCTGGGGTCGACGGAGACGGGCGGAATCGGCTGGCGCGTCGCCGATGCGGGACCCGAACGACCGTGGCAGCCCCTGCCCGGCGTCGTCGTCGAGGCCGACGACGACGGGCGGATGTTGCTGACTTCGCCGTTTCTGCCGGCGAGCTTGTCGCAGCCGTGGCCGGCCGACGATCGGATCGAGGTCGAGGACGACCGTTCGTTTTGGCATCGCGGGCGCGTCGACGGCGTCGTGAAGATCGGGGGCAAGCGGGTGTCGCCGCGCGCGGTGGAGGCCCGACTGCTCGAACAACCCGGGGTGTTGGATGCCGCAGTGGTGGTGGCCGAGGGGCACGACGACGAGCAGCCGCGACTCAAGGCGTTGGTGGTGGCACCCGACGTCGAGGTCGAGGTGCTGCGACAGAGCCTGCTTCAGTGGTTCGATCCGGTGGCGTTGCCCCGGCCGCTGCGACGCGTCGCCGAGATCCCCCGGGAGGAGAGCGGCAAGATCGTGCGCGAACGGTTGTTGGCCCTGTTGGATCGCACCGACGGTGAGCCCGAGGCGAGCGCCTAGGCATTGCTCGCGGGCCGTGGGGGACGGGAACGGGTGCGCGGGCCAGGGGCTCGTGCTACCGTCGCGGCGATGGACCACGAGGGGCCAAAGCACTGTGCTCGGTGTGCGCGGGACGTGGAGGTCCACTATCGGCATCCGAGGTGGTTGCGTCGGGTGCTCCTCGGGTACTTGTGCTTCCCGATCGCGATGATCCCGGCCTTCCCCTTCTTGGCGGCGGACTACGTCGTGTCGTTGCCGATCATGATGGTGTACATGCTCGGCATCGGGCCGGTGCTCGGGATCGTTCGCGAGCCGCCGACGTGCTCGACCTGCGGCGCGCTGGTGGGGACGGGCGTGCGACGTCCGGCGCCTTCCCAGACCTGATCGGCGAGCGGTGCGGGTGTTCGCGGCGGTTCAGTAGGCCGTCCGTTCGAGCTGGATGTCGGCTCTGGACCAGGCGCGGTCGAATGCGGCCTTGGTGCGCTTGGCGTCCTCGGATGCGCCGGTGGCGAGCTGGGCCTTCCACAAGCCGAACAGGGCCCACCCGTTCTTCGGGTTGCGCCTCAGATCTTCGCGATAGACCGCGATGGCCTCTTCGGGTCGGTCGGCGTCGAGCAGCGCAGCGCCGAGATAGTGCCGCGTCGGATAGAACCAGTCGGCGGGCTCGTTGTAGTCGAGGCCGTCTTCGAGGGCGACGGCCGCGCGCCACAGCACGAGCGTGTTGGGGGAGCCTTCGGCTTCGGCGATGCGGGCTTCGAGCACCTTGGCGGCGAGGTCGAGCACGGAACGGCCGGCGTTGAGCCCCGCGAGGAGATCTTCGGGGACCGACGCTGCGATCTCGCGAATGGCTTCCAGGTCGTCTCGGGCGCGTTCGGGCTGACCTTTGGACGCCAGGGCCATGCCGTGGGCGTGGTGCCACAGCGCCGTGAGGACGGGGTACTTGGGGTCGGGCGGGGGCTCGGCGAGGATCTCGTCCCAGCGTCCGAAGCGGACCATCACCAAGAGGGGCTCGGACACGAAGAAGTCCATTCCCGGCATGGCGCACACGACGTGTTCGGGCATCGTGGTGGCCGACTGTCGCGACGCCCACAAGGCTTCTTCGCTGCGCCCCTCCATCGAGCC
Source organism: uncultured Nannocystaceae bacterium (assembly GCA_964650105.1). Lineage (GTDB taxonomy): Bacteria > Myxococcota_A > Polyangia > Nannocystales > Nannocystaceae > CAZYSW01. The sequence continues at coordinate 7,101 of CAZYSW010000073.1, read as the reverse complement.
GGAGTAGGCCAAAAAGCCGTAGTTGTGGGCGAGATAGAAGGGGTAGTAGCCCGGTGGGGTGACGGTCTCGATGTAGCGCCGATCGGCCTCGATGGCGCGCCGATTGGCCTCGGACGCGTCGGCGTATCGACCCACGCGTTGATAGATGTGCGCAGGCATGTGCACGAGGTGCCCCGCTCCGGGGACGAGCGCGCCGAGGCGATCGGCCGATGCCTCGGCTTTTTCGGGCTGCTTGGAGGCTTCGACCGCGTGGATGTAGTAGTGGTTGGCGCCCGGGTGCTCGGGGTTTCTTCGGAGCACGCGCTCCAAGGTGACGACGATTTCCTCGGTGCCCGGCGCCGGATCGCCCTCGGGGGTCCACAGCTTCCAGGGATTGACGTTCATCAGCGCCTCGGCGAACAGCACCTGGACGTCGTCGTCGTCGGGGAAGCGCTTGGCCACGTCGCGCATGGCTGCGGCGAAGGCCTCGTTGTAGGGCTGCATCTCGTCGGGCTCGAGGTAGTGCGGGCCGGCGTAGCGCTCGGCGACCGCGCCGACCAGGGCTCGCTCGACCGGCGTCGCTTTCGCCGCGGCCTTTTGGGCCCGTTGCAGGGCGTCCCAGGCAGCTTCGGCGCGTTCGGGGAGCATGGGGATGTTGTAGTTGGGACCCAAGGTGTAGGCCGCTCCCCACCAGCACATGGCGCAGTCGGGATCGAGCGAGCCCGCCTTGGCGAACGAGCGGGCCGCCTCGTCGTGGTTGAAGCCGTAGGTGAGGGCGAGGCCCTGGTCGAAGAAGGCCTGGGCCTCCGGCGAGCGAGTCGTGACCTTGCGCCGGTGCTGGCCGAGGTCGGGGAGTCGCACCGCGCCGGTCGCCAGCTCGTCGAGGGACCACGACGTCGTGGCGTGATGCTCGGCCGACGGTTCGGCCGGATGGCGCGTACGAGCTGTCGTGCTCGTCCCGTTGGGAGAGCAGGCCAGCAGGGAAGCGACGAGGATGAAGGCGGCTCCACGCATACCCCGATACCTTTTCGAACCACAACGTACGCTGCAGGATCGGGGCGGCAACGCAGTGCCCGCGGTCGGCTTGCAGCGACGCCGGCCGCGGCGTGCTCGAAACGTGTCCGTTCGTGCGGTGGCCTCGAGCCTCGCACCCGACGGTGGTCACCGGCTCGAAGTGGGGGACCGGCGGCGCGGGAGCAAGGGGTGGACGAGCAGACCGAGGTAGGTCCGTGGGTGGGGCTCGTGGATCCCCAGCTCGGTCGGCTCTACGAGAGCGGGGGCATCGGCGAAGAAGACGACGAGACGTCCGAGGACGAAGGTCACGGCTGCGCCGAAGACGAGGTACTGACCGGTGAAGAAGGCGAGGTCGGTCAGGACGCGCGGACGAAGGCGCCGCTGCCCGAACCAGGCGGGAACCACCCACTCCAGGGGCACAAACACCGCGCCGAGGCACAGGAGGCTGACGATCATCAGCTCGACCGACTCGATCAAGGGCCGTCCTCCGGACCGGGTCCGCTCGCGGGGGGTCGTGCCGGGGGCCGAGCGGCACCAACCCGGACTTGCTGCCGCGTATGAAGGTGTCGCGGCGCAAGACGGGGTCGTCTCGCCAGGGCGGCTCGAACTCTCGCCCGACGTTTCCGACGTTCCCGGGAGGGACCTGGTCGCCCGCCTCCGGCTTCGCAGGCGCGTCGGGCTGCTCGGGAGTCGCCGGCACCTCCGGCACGGGCGCGCGCGCGGCCTCGGACGGCGGGGCGCTCGAGGCCCGTTCCGGCGAGGCGGGAGCCTCGTGCTCGTGCGCTTCGCCGACGTCACCGGTTCGTGGTTGCTCGGCGCGGTCGCATCCCGTCTGCGCCCGGAGCACGAGGAAGGTCGCGACCGCAGCGGAGAGGCCGACCGCCAGGACACGCACCGCGCGATGGGTCCGGGAGGGCGCTGGTCGCACGACCCATCATAGCGTCCCGCTCGTTCGTCGACGGGGTCGATCCCGACCGGTGCGAGTCCGCCCCGGCGAGATCGCGCGGGGAGGGTCCGTGGCCACGCGGCAGGGCGCTCTTCGATCGGCGGCGCGCTCGCTTTCACGCGTGGCCGCGTGGCGCGGCAGGCCTCGAACCGGCGCTCGTTGCCGTTCGACGACGCGCCCGCGATGGCAGATTCGCCCGACCGGGCATGACCGGCCCGGCGGCCGGGCTGCGGTCGGTGTGCCGTATTCGATCCGTGTGCGATCCTGACGGCGGACGTACGACCGTTCGCATCATGTCACGGCAGGACATCCTTCGCGTTGCTCGAGACCTGTGCCGACTCGGCGGTCCGAGCAGCGTCACGATGCGGCGAATCGGACTGGGCGTCGGCACGAACTCCACCGCCATTTATCGCTACTTTCGCGGCAAGGCCGACTTGCTCGAAGCCGTCAGTCGCAGCGCAGTCGACGAGCTCGAACGCAGTCTGCTCGGGATCCCGACCACAATCGATCCGAGGCGCGCTCTGCTTGCCATGGGTCACACGTACCTGGCTTTTGCCTTCTCGGAGCCCCGGTTGTACAGACTCGCCCTTCAAGAGGGGGGCGTCGGAGCGATGAGCGTGGACCGTATGGCCTGCGTTTTCACCCGTGAGACGTCGCGGCTCTTCGGAGGCGACGGACGAGACGCGGCTTTCGTGATCGTCACCATGTTGCACGGCCTCGCCACGCTCATGTTGCGATTCGGTGAACGAGACACGGGTTTCGACTGGCGGGTCGTCGAGGTCGCGGTGGAGCGAATCGTCTCGAGTTCCTACTTCGCCGAGCCCGACCCGAAGCAGCCCGCAGGCTGACCCGCGATGGACGACGATCCGCAGTCCGGGGCGGTCGATCGGGCACGAAACTCCGGACCACCATGGGGTCTTCCGGCCGATTCGGGAGCGCCTTCTTCGTTCCGTCGGGCTTCGGGGCGGCCTGTGCCCCGCGGAAGGAACGTGGAGCAGGAAATTGCGCTGCGGTCGCCTCGCGTCCGGGGAGAGATCGGGGCGTCGGGGGGTCGGCGTGGGCGATGGGGTCGAGGGGGGCGCCCCGGGAGGCTCGTCGGATTGCGACGATCGGGCCGGTTGCTAGGCACGAGGAGGCAGCCGGCAGGAAGGGCGTGCCAAGGAGACTCGAAGATGGCGATCATGCTACGCAGACAAGATTCTCCCGGTGCGATGGAGCCGTTCTCCAGCATCGATCTGTTCAATCCGTTCGCGATGATGCGAGACCTGATGCGCTGGGATCCGATGGACGTCTTCGCGCCGCGCGGGGTCGGGCTGTCCCCGCGCTTCGACGTTCTGGAGCGGGACGACGCCTTCGTGATCGAGGCGGATGTCCCGGGGCTCCGGGAGCAGGACATCGAGATCACGTGTACCGGAAACTCCATGACGATCAGCGGAGCGCGACAAGTAGAGCGGGAGGAGGAGCGAGGCGTCTACCGCCTTTCCGAGCGACGCAAGGGGTCGTTCAGCCGGACGTTCACGCTTCCGGGTGACGTGAAACTCGACGACGTCACCGCCGATCTCGATAACGGGGTGCTTCGCGTCACGATCCCGAAAGGTGAGGGCTCCCGCGCCCGGAAGATTCCGATTTCGAAGCCGGCCGAGGCGCGCGCGGCGTAAGTGAGGCCGCATCGGCTCGGCGTGCGACGAGGAGGGCCCGCGTGGCCCTCCCGAATCGTCGTGGTCGGCTCGCCAAAGGGGCGTGGCGTCCCGGTTTCGGTGACCGTGGCGTGGCCTCGGTGATCAGGGGTCGTCGGGGCGGGTCGGGAGGGTGAACCAGAAGGTGGAGCCGGAGCCTTCTTCGCTTTCGGCCCAGATCCGGCCACGGTGTCGCTCGACGATGCCCTTGCAGATGGCGAGGCCCAGGCCGGTGCCGCGGCGATCGGGGCGCCTGGCCTGCCGCCTGGCCTGCCAGTAGCGATCGAAGAGGTGGGCGATCTCCGACGGGGGGATTCCCCTCCCCGAGTCGGTGACGAAGAAGCGCACCTCGTCGGCTTGGCGCTTGCCCGGGGGATGGGCCTCGGCCCCCAGGAGGATGGTCGACCCGGAGGGCCCGAACTCGATTGCATTGGCGAGCAGGTTCTCGAGGACTTGAAGGATGCGCTCGCGATCCGCATGGACCTCCGGAAGATCGGGGTCGACGCGCACGACCGCCTCCATCTCGGCACGATTCACCTCGCCCCGCATGCCGTCGAGGGCGCCTTGCAGGAGCGCGGCGGGGGGATGGTTGTCGCACGTGATCGACAGGCGCCCCAGCTCGATCATCTTTTCGTCGAGGAGGTCAGCGACCAGCCTCTTCATGCGCTTGCCCGCGACGAGGATGGTCTCGGCGAACCTTCTCGCCGTGGGCTCGTGGCCCAGCCGCTCGTGCAGGGACTGGGCGGCCATCGAGATCGTGCTGACCGGGCTTCGGAGATCGTGCGCCACGAGCTCGAGGACCTCGTCGCGAAGGCGGATCGCCTCGTCGGCGCGCTCGTACAGTCGGGCATTGTCGATGGCCTGGGAGACGCGGCGCCCGAGCTCGACGGCGAGTTGCAGGTCGATCTCGTCGTAGGTTCGGCGGGCGCCGGAGACGACGAAGGCCAGGGCGCCGAGCTGCCGACCGCGCGCGGCGAGGGGGACCTGAATCATCGACGTGGGCGCGAGGTGCCTCAAAAGGCGCCGGTCGATCTCCGATTGCGCCACGCGCTCCAGGAGATCGGCGTCGAGGTGCCGAAACAGCTCGGCCTTGCCGGTCTCGAGGACCTTCTCGGCGAGGTGCGGGCATCTGCGGTCCAGCAGGACGTTGCGCCACTGATCGGCCAGGGCGGCCTTGGCGGGGTCTCGGTGGACGACCTCGACGCGTCGCAGCGCGCCGTCGTCGATCAAGTCGACGATGCAGCAGTCGGCGAACGCGGGTACGGCGAGCTTGGCTGCCTCGGCCACCGTGGCGTCGGAAACCAGCGACGCGCTGAGGACGGAGCCCGCTTCGGCGAGGAGGCGAAGGCCTTCGCGCCATCGGATGCGGTCGGTGATGTCCGTCGCGATGCCGGCCACCGCCACCACGCCGTGGGGTCCGAGCAGGGGGAACTTCACGGTGAGGTAGTCACGCTGGGTTCCGTTGGCCCCTGTGACCACCTCTTCGCGCTCGATGGTGGCGCGGTACGCCACGACCTGGAGATCGGCGGCACGCAGGTTCGACGCGAGAGGCTCCGGGAAGATCTGCTCGTCGGTCCGACCGATGAAGTCCTCCGGCTCGAGGCCCAGTGGGGCGAGGGCTTTGTGGTTGATGGTGAGATAGCGCCCCTCGAGGTCCTTGGAGAAGATGATCGCCGGCGAGTTCTCCACGACCGCGCGATGGCTGCTCTGGTCGCGCTCGAGCTGCTCTCGCAGGTAGGTCTGGTAGATGAGCCCGGAGGCGCGCGCGACCAGGATGCGGAACAGTCGTTTGGTGTCCTCGGACAGGCCGGAGCATCGCTTGGAGCCGATGTGCGCCACGCCGATGACTTCGCCGTCGTCGAGCGGCTGGATGGGCACGCCGTACAGGACGCGCACGCCGGACATCCGTAGGGCGGGGCTGCGCAGCGTCGGATCGTTGGCCGCCAACGTGATGGAGCGGGGCCATCGCTCGGCCGCGATCGAACCGGCGAACCCCTCCCCGATCCGGGTGGAAAAGGCGGTCGCGAGCTCGCCCGTCAGGCCGATGGCGGCGCGCACCGTCAGCACGTCTTTGTCGCGGAGCAAGATGGCGGCGGTGTCGATACCCTCGACGGTCCGGATGAGCGCCGTGAGGATGTTCCGGAGGATCTCGTCGAGCTGCTGGCGTGCCGAGCCTCGGGCCATCCGCTCCACGGCCTCCAGCACGTGCATGTGAAGCTCGCTGTGGCGTGTGGCCGACGCGAGCACCACCTCGTCGAATACGCGTCGCAGGGCACGGAGCGCCTCGGCGGCGTCGGGAGACGCCCCGGTCGGCCACGCCCGTTCGATGGTGTCGCGCAGGGCCATGATCTCCCGAATGACCTGCCGCAGCCCGGCGCCCACCTCGGCGCGCTGAAGGAGGTGCTCGGCGGCCCCGAGGGCTGCCGAACCCGCGGGCGAGGTCGTGGGGGAAAGGTCCAGACACGCGGCCACGGCCTCCAGGAGGCGGGGCAGGTCGTCGCGCAACAGGGGGTGGGCGCGGGTCCGTGCACCCGGCAGCGTCAGCGCTCGTTGCTCCCAAGCGCCGAGGATTTCCTCGGCATGCTCGCGGATGAAGGCGACGAGGCCGGCGACCGACGTGTCCATGCTTTCGACCCGAGTGTCCGGTCTGGCTAGCACGTCGTTCGGTCCGCACGTAAGAGCGGCGCCGGCCGGGGGTGGAAACGGCCATAAACGGTGTTGCCCGACGAAGAGGCAGCATCGGCACAGCGAGCGGTCGCGGTTTCTCCCGGTCCGCTCGACGCGCAACGGCGCGCGCTAAGAGGTGCGGCGAGGCAACGGCGGCCAGGCTCGGGTGCGGCCGATCAGCCGCGCAGGGCCGAGAGGATGGCGTCGACGTTCTTCTTGGCGTCGCCGAACAGCATGTCGGTGCTCGGCTTGTAGAACAGCGGGTTGTCCACGCCGGCGTACCCCGAGGCCATGGAGCGCTTCATCACCACGCAGCGCTCGGCCTTCCAGCACTCGAGCACCGGCATCCCGGCGATCGGGCTGTTGGGGTCGTCGAGGGCGCCCGGGTTGACGATGTCGTTCGCGCCGATCACCAGCACGAAGTCGGTGTCGGGGAAGTCCTCGTTGATCTCGTCCATCTCGAGGACGATGTCGTAGGGCACGTTGGCTTCGGCCAGCAGCACGTTCATGTGGCCGGGCAGACGGCCCGCGACCGGGTGGATGGCGAAACGCACCTCCTTGCCCGCCGCGCGCAGACGCTTGGTCAGTTCGGACACGCTTTGCTGCGCCTGCGCCACCGCCATGCCGTAGCCGGGGATGATGATGACGCTGTCGGCATCGTTCAGCGCCGCCGCCACGCCCTCGGCGTCGATGGCGATCTGCTCGCCGGTGACTTCCATCGCCGGGCCGGCCGTGCCGCCGAAGCCGCCGAGGATGACGGAGATGAACGAGCGGTTCATCGCCTTGCACATGATGTAGGAGAGGATCGCACCGGAAGAG
>CAZYSW010000072.1:0-16609 GCA_964650105.1 uncultured Nannocystaceae bacterium | reverse complement strand
TCCTCCCGGTTGAAGCCGAGCTGCTCCAACACGGCAGCCAACTGGAGCACCATGAGGGAGTGCGCGTACGCGACATCCTCAGCCGAGCGCTCCTCCTCGACCATCTGCTCGAGCCGTTCGCGGCCGGCCTCGACGAGACGTTGGATCATCTCCCGGTTGCGACGCCCGGCTTCGGTGTTGATGTCGAGCGTGCTGCCGTTCTTCTCGACCCCTTCGGCGAGGTCGTCGAGCGCTCGTTCCCACGCGATCGCAGCGTTCTCCGCTGAGAACGCCAGACGCAGGAACTCCGACATCTCGTTGAACAGGTTCCGCATCGCCTCAGCGGCGTCGTCGGTGGTGTCTCCGATCTCGCCGATGATGTCCTCGAGGTCTTCGAGCCCGAGGATCGCCCCGTCGGCAGCGTCACCTGTCCCTTCGATGACACGCTTGTAGACCTCGGCGTCCTCGGCGCCTTGGACGATCTCGCCGCGGGTGCGGTCGAGGACAGACCGCAGGTAGTCGAGCTTGGCGCCCGACCATCCGGCCGCGTCGGCGGCGCCCATGATCCGGTCACGCATCTCGTCCCACGCGTCGCCACCTTCGAGCGCGGCGTCAGCGAAGTCGCGGGCGTTGACCCCAGCGGTGTCGAAGAACCGTGCCATGTCCGGGGAGTCGCGCAGCATCCGCTCGATCGCGTCGGCGGTGCCTTCCGCAGCGTCACCGGCTTCTTCGATCGCGGCGGCGTAAGCCCTGATCCGGGCGCGGGCCTCTTCGGCACGTTGGCGGGACAGGTGGATGTTGTAGGCGACCGCGCCGACCGCCACAGCGGCGAACCCCGCAGCGCCAGCCAAGCCCATCGGACCCATCGCCGTCGCGGACGTGCGGGCCGAGACCGCCATGCGGGACACCCCGTCACGCAACATCCTCACCCCACCGACCAGGTGCCCGAAGTTGGTGAGCAGCCGCCCACCGATCGACATGAGCGGCCCGACGGCGGCGAGGACCAGACCGAACCCCATGGCAAGCTGCAACAACTCCGGCGAGAAGTCCGACGCGAGCTGGATGCCCTGCGCCAACCAGGTGATGAGCTGGGTGGCCACGTCCAACAGGCCGGCCTCGCCGATCGAGATCGCCAACGCCTCGGCCGCGGACTTGAGGAGCAGCATCGCCCCGGCGAGCCCCTCCATGTTCACATCCGCGACCGCCTGGGCGGCACCCTCGGAGTTGCGGAGGTCGTCGGTGAGGGTGGAGAGCGAGTCGGAGCCCTGCGACACGAGCGCAGCCATCGCGGGGCCGGCGCGCTGCCCGAAGATCAGCATCATGTCGGCGGTCGACGCACCCGACTGTTCGAGCTGGGTGACGATCTCGTGCAGCGACCGCAGGTTGCCGTCGGAGTCGACGACATCGAGCCCGAGGCGTTCCATCGCTTCCCGCACCTGCTTGGTCGGGTTGAGCAGCCGGACGATCGCGCCCCTGAGGCTGGTGCCGGCCATCGACGCTTGGATGCCGGCGTTACCCATCAACGAGATCGCCGCGACGGCCTCCTCGAACTCGACCCCGGCGCCACGGGCGACCGGACCCGCGTAACGCATCGCCTCACCCAACTGAGAGAGGTTCGTGTTCGCGGACGTGAACGCCTTGACCAGCACGTCGTTGGCGTGGGCGAGGTCTTCGGTCGCGAGCCCGTAGCCGGTGAGGATGTTGGTCGTGATGTCCGCCGCCTGGGCGAGGTCCATCTGACCAGCAGCAGCCAACTGGAGAGTCGAGGGCATCGCTCCGAGGATCTGATCGGCCTCGAACCCGGCCATGGCCAGGAACCCCATCGCGTCGGCGGCTTGGGTCGCCGAGTATTGGGTGCTGGCGCCGAGGTCGCGGGCCTGGCGGGTGAGCGCGTCGAGATCAGACCCGGTCGCGCCGGTGATGCCCCGCACCCGGTTCATGCCGCGTTCGAAGTTCGCGGAGGCGGTGAGGGTGGCGGCACCGAGGCCGAGGATCGGGAGCGTGACCCGACGGGTGAGCGTCCCACCGAGCTGGGTCATCCCGGCGCCGAGGGTGGCGAGGCTCCGTTCGGAGCGGCGGGTCATCCCCTCGGTCGCGACTCCGGCGTCGCGCATCGCCTGGCGGTACTGGGCGATCTCCGCTCGGAGGCGCACGGTGACGGTCTGATCTGCCATCGGGCCTCCTCTCGTCACCTGAGCCGGTCAGAAACCGGGTTCACAGCGGTTCGCTCGGGTCCAAGCGGTGGACGCCGTAGCGGAACGTCGACGCAGCCCCAGGGGTCGCCTGGAGCTCGGATTCGACGGCGGCGACACGCAGCCGTTTCGTCTCACACGCGTGGCACTGCTTCGAGGTCGCTTCCCACAGGCGCATCAGGTGCGGGTCGGTCGTCTCGTCCAACGGGTGCCCGCATCCCGGGCACAACAACTCCTGTTCGGCCTGCCACGCCAGGGCCATCTGCCGATCCGACTCGAGCCACTGCGGTTCGTTCGGGTCTAGGGGGTTGGGCCAGACCCGTCCTCGGGCGAAGATGGAGTAGGGGATTCCGTGGGCGGCGGCGTAGTCGAGCTCGGCCCTGAAGACCGGAGACGCCCGATACCGCCGACGAGTTTTCCCACGTCGATCGACCCGCTGTTCAGGTTCGCGACCGCGGTGGTCAGGGCCTCCCACTCGCCTTCGGTGACCGATGGGCGCAGCGTGTCACGCACCCAGCTCTGCGGCGGGTTGCCCTCCACGGTCTTGCCGCGGTGGACGACCTTGACGATCGACCGGGCCACCGCGGCGATCGGGAACTTCTCGGGATGCGCGACGTGCCCTTCGCGGCGTTGGTCGGCGGTGGGCGGATGCTTCACCCGCAGCTCGTTCCACTCGTTGGCCGGGATCGACGACACGGTGATGATCGTCTGAGCGGCCTCGAGCGCAGCGAGCGCCTCGTCGAGACGGTCCTGCGCTTCCCTCGTGGCACGCGCCGACGCGCCCCCGGTCGCCTTGTCGGCCCGGGACGCTTCGGCGAGGGCGAGGGTGGCGTCGTTGACAGCACGGACGAGGGTGCGGTCCAAGCAGAGGGGAACATCCAGGGTGGCCGCCTGGACATCCCCCTCTGCGATCAGGTCGTCCCAGTCGGTCACGACCCGGACACCACCACAGCGTCGTCGTTCGGCGGGAACGGCACAGCCATCGACGTGGTGAACCGGTAGGGGGCGTTCTCCTCGATCCCCATGTGGTTGCGGGAGATGACGACGAACGGCCACAGCTCGACCCGGTCACCAGCCTCGAGCGGGACGTTCGACTCGCCGTCGTGACCGAACCGGGCGATGATGAGCGTGCCGCGGGCACCGCGGGGCAGAGCGTCCCACGCGTCGTCGTCCGCGTCGTTGGAGTCGCGGAACCACGACAAGGTGATCGGCTGGCCGCCGAAGGTGCCGGCCTCGGTCGCGTTGTACCGTTCGGACGCGCCGGCGACGTCGATCGTGTTCCCGTCGAGGGGGGTGTTGAGCCCGTCGCGGAGCAGCCAGTCCGTGAGGTTCGACGCGGCGGCGATCTGGGCGAGGCTCACCTCGCCGGCGGTGACGTCTTGGCGGGTGATGGTCTGGTCGGGAGCGGCGTAGATCTGGATCGCTCCGGTGGAACCGATGCGGGGCATGGCGTGTCCTCCTCGGGACGCGAAGAGACCCCACCGCTGCGGGTGGGGTCTCGGTCAGCGGGTCGGGGGTCAGGCGTCGACGGTCTCGACGGTGGTGGGGGCGGGTTCGGTGACGGTGCGGCGACGGCTGGTGCGGGCCGGGGTCTTCTTCGCCGGGGCCTTGCGGGCCGGTCGGGCCGGTTCGACCACTTCGACCGTGTCGACCTGGTCGGCGGGTTCGGATGTGGGGGTGACCGGTACCCACCCGGAACGGGTGAGCACCTTGGCCCGTCGGACGGTGACCTCGATCGTCTTGTCGAGCGTCTCGTGGCGGACCAGCACACGGTCAGCAGATGGCATGGGTGGCTCCTCGATGGGGACTCGGACGCCCGACGCGATCTCGTCGAGCATGTGGGCGAGACGGGCACCGGAGGCGCCCCGGTAGGCGGGCGGGAAGATCCGGTCGATCAGGTCGACCTCGGCGTCGGTGATCCCCCGGGTGGCGGCCTGTGCGACCAGGGTCGGCAGGTCGCCCGCGGTGAGCGCGTGACGGCCGATCCGGGTCGCGTAGATCTCAGCCTCGAACGTGGCCCGTGCGGTCGAGTGGCGGCGGGCGTGGGCGACCAGCCAGTCGGGGAACACGACCGGGATACCCAACGCCCACGCCTCGTAGATCGTCGACCCACCATCCGCGATCACCACGTCGGCGTCGACATACTCGGCGAGGGTGACCGACCGGTCCGGGCGGGCCCGCGGGTGGGGGGCTTCGATGACGTCGAACTCGGACTCCGGGAGCAGGGTGTGGATCTGGTCGCGGTGCCACCAGGTGGACGTGCCGTTCCCCCGACCGTGGTCGGCGGGGTCGTAGGGGCGGTCCAACACTCCGCCGTGGGTGGGTGCCCACACGACCCGCACCCGGTCGTCACGTTCGGGTGGGGGGAGCTGGCCGAGGAAGACCGGGTCGAGCTTGGGGTAGCCGACCTCGAGGATCCGGTCGGGGTGGATGCCACTGGCGACGTACCGTTCGGTCCACGCCGGGCCCGACGTGCAGATGAAGTGGTAGCCGCGCACCTTGGCCGGGGTGCGCCACCCCTTGTCGGCGATCCCGTGCCCGGCGAACACCGACGTCTCCCCGTCCGCTGTGGGGGCGAGGTAGCGGCTGCGGTGCGCGAAGTAGACGTTGACCTCCCACGGGCGGGGCCACAGACCGAACCCGACGTCGGCTGAGAGGTTGGGGAGCACGGTGGCGGTCAACGCGTGTGCCATCGACGCGTAGATCTGATGGTGGTAGAGCAGCCCTCTCCCCGACGGTTCGGTGAGGAGCTTCGGGTCGAACAAGAATCGGATCACGGGACCTTCACCACGAGTTGCCCGTGACGGTGCTTGCGTCGGGTGCCCGGGTGGTCGCCGATCAGATGCCAGCCGTGCCGGCGGATCGCTTCGACCGCCGCGGCCCGCACACCGAGCCTCGGGTCGGCCGAGTCGTGGAACACGACCACAGCACCCGACACGAGGTGCGGCACCCACGCCGCGACATCAGCGACCACCGCGTCGTAGGTGTGGAGGGCGTCGACGTGCAGCAGGCCGACCGGCCGGTCCCAGCCCTGGGCGACCTCGGTCGAGTACCCCTGGATCGGATGCACCGCCTCGGCGTCGATGTACCCGGCGGAGGCCATGAACTCGAGCTGAGCGTCGAACCGGCGGCGCACCGCCGGGTGGGCGTGCTGGTCGAGCCGTTCCCCCGGCTCGGCGGTCCACGGGTCGACCGCCCAGATGTGAGCGCCGTGCCCCTTGTGGGAGCCCATGGCGAGCCACGAGGTGGACGACCCACCGTGGGAGCCGAGCTCGACGATCGCCTGGTCGGCGGGGACCTTCCCGGCGAGACGGGCGAGACGGCGGCCCTCGTCGAGGGTCACGGCACCGGCGATGTACCCCTCTTCCCACATCCCGAACTTCACGTGCGAGACACCTTGTGCACGGTGCCGGCGAGGACACCGGTCTCGTCGTCGATGAGGGTGCGGATCACGGCGGCGACCTCCGAGGGCTGCATGATCGTGGCGGGGTCCTCGCCGGGGGCGAGGGTGGCGCGCAGTGCGGTGGCGCAACGGCCGGGGGCGACGCAGTAGACGCGGATGCCGTGGCCGACCAGTTCGGCGTGGGCGGTCTCAGCGAGGTTCGCCAACCCGGCTTTCGACGCGGCGTAGGCGGCCCAGCCGGGTGAGGGACGGTGACCGGCGGTGGAGCCGACCAGCACGATCGGGCCGCGCCGGCCGAGACGTGCGAAGGTCTGAACGGCTCGGAACGCCCCGGTGAGGTTCACTTCGAGGGTGTCGTCCCACACGTCGAGATCGACGTCGACGAGAGGTTGGGGGGTGACGGTCCCAGCGCAGTAGACGAGAGCGTCCGCGTCGGCGAGGTGGTAGCGGAGTGCCCGGCCGTAGCGGGGCCGGTCGGTCACGTCGACCGAGTGGTGCCGGTCGATCGAGGTGACCTCCCACCGGTCGGCCAGCACGGTACGGACCGCGGCGCCGATCCCGGACGAACCGCCGACGACCACCGCCTTCACGACACCTCCCGGAGGGGGGTGGTATGCAACCGGAACCGGGGGGACGACACGAACAGGGTTTGGCCGTCGCCCATCGACATGTCGGCCCGGGCGGGGCTGGCCATCTCCAAACTGACCGGCAGGAGCAGAGCTCGACCGGGCACGACCACCGCGTCACGCGACTCGCACAACACGCGGCGGGCCCGGTCAGCGACCTTTTCGGCTTGGGTTGCTGACGCGCCGATGCAGCGCACGTCGAACGGGACCGACACATCAGCCTGCGGGTCGCCAGCCGAACCGGAGGTCACCCCACCGGGGATCGCGTCGAGGACCATGTACGGCACGAAGCTCGACGCGCCGGGGACACCTTGCCATCCGGCGCCGGCAGGTTTGTCGCCCCGGGCGACCGGGATCCCGGTGGTAGCGAGCGTTGCTTCGACCGCGGCGAGGTGGTCGTCGATGACGGGGACCGTCCAGGTCACAGGTCGGTTCCGATCTGGCCGAGCGCCCGGGCGAGGTCCGGGGCGTGCCGGTCGAGCGCCGGGCCCATGAACGCGTGGGCGGCCATGCGGACCGTCCCGTACTCGAGGTGCGGGGCGTACGCGGTGGTCGGGCCGATGTCGGCCTGGGCGTAGGCGGCGTTGCCGGCGAAGGTCGCGTAGATGCTGTTCTTCGTCGCGCCGGTGTCGACCGGCACGAACCGTTGTGCGGTGGCAACGATGTCGAACGCGGTTTTGCGCACCGCTCCCCTGGCCCGGTTGTCGAGCTGACCCGTCGCTGTCTCGAGACGGTGGGTGAACTGGTTCAGCTCGGAGAAGTCGATGTGGACCATCACGACACCTCCGGGGTGGGGAGCGACGCGTCGTCTTCGCAGATCACGACCCGACGCGACTGGAACGTGTCGCCCAGCACGTCGCGGACCACGACCTCTCGGCCGTGCATGCGAGGGTCGGCTGACGCGGCGACACGGACGATGTCGTCGACCAGGATCTCGGCGGCGTCCCACTCGATCGACACCACATACCGGTTCGTGGTGCGGGTCTCGGCGCCGATGATGACCCGACGTTCGTTGAGTCCGACCATCGGCTGGATGTTCCCCGGGCCCGACCAGATCAGGGCGGGTGGGGCGGGGGTTTCGATCAGGGTGTCGGGGTCGATGATCGTCCCGACCTCAGCTCGGAGCAGTTCGAGCTCGTCGACCAGACCCCGGCCGGCGACCCCGCGGATCGCGTGCCACAACCACGGGTCGACCACGGCGGAGTCGGGGCGGCCGGAGTGGGAGGGACGGGTCATGTCACAGGCTCCGCTGAGCGGCCCGGCGGCGGGCGTCACGTTCACCGAACACCGGGTCGGCGAACGTGATCACTTCGATCGTGCCGTCGCTGTCGGTGTCGGCCTGGTCGCGCAACGCCTTGGCTCGGACCATGAGCGCCTCGGCGACCTTCGCTCCGTCGGTCTGGAGGTCCATCGTCTTCACAACCTTCAACACCAGGGCTTCGTTGGTGGCGATCGTGTCGAGGGCTTGGGCGGCGGCGTAGCGGACGTCACCGTCTTCGAGGTCCAAGAACGCGGTGATCTCGTCGTCGGCGAACACCGGGCTGGTGGGGTCGACGTCGTTGATCAACAGGCGCACCCGGCCTGCCGGTGTGGAAGGGTCATAGACCACAGGGCACCTCCGGGTGGGAGCAGGGGCCGGAGTCGAACCGGCTTAGGTCCGGGTATGAACCGAACCGAGATACCGACCTCCCCCGCTGCATGAACGGGTGTCGGGGGACCGGGCGCGTCGCACCCAGCGCGGACCGGTCCCCCGACGATCTAGCTGCCGGTGCCGACCCCGGTCGACGCGACGGTGGCCCGGGCGCCGCCGGTCTGGAGGAGCCGGGTGCCGCCGAACACGTGGCGGACCTTCCACTGGCGGCTGTCGGTGTCGAAGTCGGCGTCCATGTCGACACCACCGGAACCACCGACACGGGTGGCGTCGGGGGCCTTGACGAACAGGGCCGGCTCCTCGTGGCCGCGCAGGAAACCGAGCTCGAGCGCCGGGCGGGACGACTCGGGGTTCGCGAACAGGAACCACGGGGCGGCCGCGGCGGACTGGGCGACGAGCGGGATGTACGGGTCGACCGAAAGGCGGACCCGGCCCCGCATCCAGTTCTGGGCGCGCAGCTGGCTCTGCGAGGTGCCGCCCGACTCGGACAGGTCGATGTGGATCGCGTTGAGGATGTTCTGGGCGGTGATCTCCAACGCCGGGGGGACCACGAGCTCGACAGCGTCGATCGCGATCGGTTCCCCGTCCTCGTCGACCTGCTCAGCGAGGAGCGTCATCGCGGCCTGGAGGCCGGGGATGTTGAGCTCGTCGGTGATGAGGTTGCCAAGGCTCTGGTCGTAGAGCGACGCGTGGGGGCCGTTGGCGTCGACGTACAGCTCGGTGACGAACCGCTGCTCGGAGCGGCGGGCGGCACGGGCGAGCCGGTCGGGGTTCTCGCGGAACGCGTCGAGGTCGTCGTTGATCAGCGACTCCCACGACAGGTGGATGCGCCGGCCCCGCTTCTGCACCGAGTAGGTGTCGACCGCTTCGGACAGCGCCTCGGCGGGGTACGGGCCCTTCTCGGCGACCGGGTCGAGGACACCTTCGGCGCCGTCGACCGCGAACCGCTTCACCGGGCGGAAGTCCCGGACGGTGCGGACCCGCACGAAGTTGCGGTACACCGGGGTGGTCTCCCGGTAGCGGGCGAGGAGCTGACGGTCGAGGATGTCGCCGAACAGCAGCGGGAAGTCCGAGGTGGTCATCGCCTCGGTGAGCCGGTGCATGGGGATGCGCCCGGAGTAGACACCGGCGACGAACTCGGCGGCTTCGGTGAGCGCCCGGTCATAGTTGGGGTTGGTGGTGCGGCCACGGAGCCGCATACCCTCCCCCGCGAAGATCGCCGAGGTCGAGGCGTCGGCGTCTCGGTAGCTCTCGACCAGGTCGAGGAACTGGGATTCGGTCATGGTGGGCATGTGTCAGCCTCCTCAGCTGGCCTCGATCGCAGCCTGGGGGCTGGCGAGGATGACGGGGATGGTGGCGTCGGTGGCGGGGGCGACCGCTTCGACGGCGAACCCGAACAGGTCGCCGGTGTCACCGGACAGGTCGCCGGTGTCGAAGTAGACGGGGCCGCCGACGTCGACGGGACCGGACACCGTGAGACGGTGCACGGTGGCGGGGGCGATCGCGACCGTGGCGTAGCCGGAGGCGTTGCCACCGGCAGAACGGTCGGTGAGGGCGACACCTGCGATCTTGCCGACCAGGACCGGGTCACCGGCTTCGGTGTCGACGGGGACGGGCAGGCTGATCGTGGTGGTGTTGTCGAAGTGTTCGGTGGTGGCCATGGGTCATGCCTCCGTGTCGGTCGAGGCGGCGGCCTCGGGGTCGGGGTTCGCCTCGGCGGTGACCTTGGCGATGTGGTCGAGGACCGTGGAGCGAGCCGAGTTGCCGAGCGCCTGTTCGGCGGTGAGGGCTCGGGCTGCCCGGTCGGGGTCGGTGCCGATCCAGGCGATCAGCTCGGCGGCCTTGGCCGGCATGTCACCCGTCGAAGCGTCGACGGCGGGCTGGGCGGCGGCCTCGGGGTCGGGGGTGGGCTTGGGAGCCGGTCCCGTGCTGCGGGACCAGCCGTGCCGCACCTGGTAGGCGGCGACCTCCTCGGTCACCATCGACTCACCCTTCGTCGGGTGGGTGATCCGAACGGTGCGAGCGGTCATCGCCGACCCTCCGCCGCGATCTTTGCGCCGTCCTCGGACAGGCCGAGCGCCTGGAACGCCTTGGTGCGACGCTCGGCCAGCTCGTCGGTGTTCGACGAGCCGACGGGGCCGCCGACACCGCGGACGGGGGTTCCGGCGGCGTCGGCGAGGTAGTCGAGCTCGGCCTTGGTGGCCTCGTCGATCTTGGTGTCGAGGGCGGCGGTGTCGAGCGTGCCGTCGTCGGTGACGGGGATCGCCTTGGGTGCGGCGAGCGTCTCGACGAGACGGCGGACCGTCGGAGCGGGGAGCCCCTCGACGGCGTCGAGCGCGGCGGTGATGTGGTCGCGGGCGTCGCGGACCAGCTGGGCTTCGGAGAGCCGGGCGTTGTCGGTGCGCAGCGACTCGTTCTCGGCGGTCAGGGTGGTGACGGTTTCGCGGAGATCGGCGGTCTCGGCTCGCACGGCCTCGGCCACCGCCTCACGGATCTGTTCGGGGGTCATGTCGATGTCCTCCTCGGACTCGGTGACGGGGTTGGGGTTGGTGGACGCGGCCGGGTCGGCTGCGGGGTCTCGGGTGAGAAGCTGTGGGGCATCGGCGGCCAGGCGGGACCGGAACGCGTCCATGGCATCCGCGGTGGCGTCATTGACGGCCTCCCACTCGGAGCGGGAGAGGGTGCCGCCTTCGCCCCACATGGCGTTGGCGAGCCCGATGACCGCTCGGGGGATCTCGACTTCGATCCAGTCGGCGACATTGCGCGCCTCCTCGGCCTCGGCCTCGGTGTCGGTCTCGGTCTCGTTGGCGGCCTGGGCCCGGGCGGCTTCGAGGAGCTCGAGGATCCGGCCCCCACGGCCCGCCGCGGTCACATAGTCCACGGAGCGGGCCTCGAGGATCCGTTCGATGATCCGAGTCGTCTGACCGTCCACGGTGCCGGTCGACGTTTCGGCGGTTGCTCGGATCGACACCCCGATGTCGGGGGCCATCTCGGCGATCAGGTCGCGGTACGGGCCGTAGACGAGGGCTTCGGCGTAGATGCCGGGACCGTCGGGATGGTCGGCCTGCCAGCGGCCCGGGGAGGCCAACACGCCCACCAGGTCCCGCAGCGAACGTTCGGGGCGGTCCACCGATTCGGTGGCGCCCGGATGGTCGAAGAACATGTGGAGCCCCGCGGGGAACACACCGTCACGGGCGGCTTGTTCGAGGACCTCGGCGCTGTAGTAGCCGGACGAGCCGTGCCCGGGGCTGATGATGCGGATCGGGATCGTGCCGTCGGCCCGCACCCGGGCTTCGACGAGCGCGCGGCGGGCGGTCTCGGTGATCGCAGCAGCAGGCGGGTCGAGGACCGGC
Organism: uncultured Nannocystaceae bacterium; assembly: GCA_964650105.1. Taxonomy (GTDB): domain Bacteria; phylum Myxococcota_A; class Polyangia; order Nannocystales; family Nannocystaceae; genus CAZYSW01. The sequence goes on along the minus strand of CAZYSW010000072.1, from coordinate 5,405 downwards.
GAGCCGCCGGCAGCCTCGGCGAGGTTGGTGGCACGGCGGAACAGACGCGTGAGCATGGGCGGTCTCCTACGATCGGTGGGAGTGGACGACCAGGGGTGTCCGGGGCACGACTGGGTGCCGGTCAGCTGGGAGCTGACGGTGGGCGGGTCGCGGGTCGTGTGGCGCTGCCGGTGGTGCGACACCGAGCGGGTCGTCGAGCCAGGCGGCGAGCACCCCGTCTAGCTGGCGAGCTGGGCGACCGAGGTCGGTGTGATGCTGTCCCTCCACCCCGGGTTGTGGCGCAGCGTGGCCAGGTCGGCGAACGGGACACCGGATCGGAGGGCGTCCAACCGTGCCCCGCCCATGATCGCCAGCTGGTCTGGTTCACCGAGACCCCAGAACCACTCCTCGCCGGTGCCGATCAGGTCGGCGGGTTCGGTCATGCCGTCGAACCCGAGCTCAGCCCAGCTGCGGGTCTTCGGGGTGCGGGCACACCGACAGTTGGGGTGGCCGAGCGGCCCCTGTTCGGTCAGCGGGTGGACAGTGCCGTGCATCGCGATGCACGCCGGGCAGGTGTCGAGGTCGAGCTTCGCGGTCCACACCCATCCGGCCAACACGTCGTCGTTCGCTGTGTGCTGCTGGTAGGCGGCGGCCCGGTAGGCGTCGAGGATCTCGGTGCGGGCGATCGTCAACGCTCGGGGCAGGCCACCGTTGAACGACGACTCGACACCGCCCAACATGCGGGCAGCTGCGTCCCTCGGGGACAGACCGGCGGGGATCGCTCGGGTCAGTTCGACCATCACCCGCCGGTAGGCGTCGGGGGCGAGGTCGCGGGACCCTGCGGTGATCTGGGTGGTGGTGCGCTGCACGATCGCGTCCAACGCCTGCGGGTTCACCCGGTCGAACCGGGCAGCGTTGACCTGGACCGGCCACTGGGAAGCGATCATCTCGGCTTCAGCGGTCGCGGTGCGGGTGACCACATCGACGGCGGTGGTGTTGAGCCTGATCCCCATGTCGGCGGCCACCTGGTCGATCTGTTCGATCGTCGCGGCCAACGCGTTGCGGGCCCGGGTGAGGTTGAGGATCTCGGTTTGGGTGGGTGCACGGCCGGCGGCGACGGTCGCCGCGATGTCATCGACCGCGGTCTGCCACTGTTCGGCGACCAGGTCCCACGCTCTCGCCCACGCGGCGACAAGGGCACGCTGTTCGGTGTCGAGCGCTTGGCCGATCGCACGGCGAAGGTCGTCGGCGATCGCGATCGTGTCGTCGGTGATGGTCATCAGCCAGCGTCGCCGTCGCCTGTGGAGCCGCCGAGCACACCCACCGGGTCACGGCCCTGACGGAACGCGGTGACAGCACGCTGAGCCATCTCGTCCTGGCGGCGTGCATAGGCCTCGGGGAACTCGGCGACCTTCTCGTCCACGTCGTCGACACCCAACGCCACCAAGAGCAGTCGAAGGATGTCCTCGGGGGCAGGGAGACCGGTGTTGTGAGCGATCTCGATCGCCTCGACCAGTTCCTTCACCTCATGCTCGCGGATCGGGGGGAACGCCACGTTGATCGTCAACGCGTCAGCGGCTTCGACGACCTCGAGACCGTTGCGGATCGACACGGTCCCGGCGAGCGGTCCACGAGGCGCACGGACCGCCCACTCGACCGCGAACGTGGCAAGGTCGCGCAGCACATCAGCCCACAGGTCCTGGCGGGCGAGCATCCCCAGCTCGGTCGGCCGGTCCAACGTCTTGGCGGTCGCGAGGTTCCCCATGTCGGGGTCGCCCATCAGGATCGGGTACGGCAGGTCGAGAGCGGCGGCGACCATCTTCGCGAGCCACACCCCGTCTTCGGAGTCGATCACCGCGTCGGTCTTCGGGATAGCGCGCAGCTGGGTGTCACCACCGAGCGCGGCGACCGCGCCGGCTGTCGGCGACGGGTTGGTTTCCCGGGCGCCGGGGGTGGTGATGCTGGTGCCCAACTGGCGGGCGGCCTGGCCGGGCTTGCGCTTCGAGGTCAGCTCCCACGCGAACCGTGACAGCGACCGGACGATCGTCGCCCAGTCCTCGAGGAACAGCTTGTAGGCCCGCGCCCAATCCAGGGCGGCGTACACCTCGGGGAGCCCGAACCGCATGTGTCGCTGGGCGCCGACCCGCACATGCATGATCGGGCTGGCCCACTGGACGGTCTGGCCGGTGCGGCGCAGGGCGATGTCGTCCCACCGGCCCCGCTCCGCCGGGCCCGGCCGGAACCGCCAGTCGGGGTACCACGCGGTCCGCTGGTTGGACGCCGAGCCGAACGGGTCGTCGTCGGCGCGTTCGGTCCACCGACGCTCGTAGAACATGACCTGCCGCTGGTCGTTCGGGTTGGTCGCGATGTCACGGATCTCGCCGACCTCAACCGACCGGACCGCGACCTCTCCGGTGATCGGGTTCGGGAACAGCACGAGGAACAGCTGTCCGTCGGTCGTCAACGCCCGGTCGGCGTCCTGCAACGCTGTGGCGGCGAACAGCTCGTCGCGGTTCGCCCGGTCATCGAGGAACGGTTGGATCACCTCCTCGTTGACCCGGTCGTCGTCCGCGGAGATCTCGACACCCTGCCCGAACACGTAGTGGGCTTTCACCGCCACGCCCCGCTTGATGAGCGGGTTCTTCAACGCCATCAGACGTGAGAGAGCGATGATGCGGTCGAGGCCGGGGCGGGTGAACTCGTTCTCGCCTTCGAGGCCGAGACGCCGCCACCCTTCGTCTTCGAGGGCGAGCTCGAGCTCGGCGAGGCGTTCGGTGAGCAGCTCGTTGTTCCACTCGGAGGTCTGCAACTGGGTGTGGAGCTGCTCGAGGAGCGAGGCGTCGGAGATGGCGGTGTCGGTCACAGCACACCTCCAAGCGGTGTCAGGGGTGGGGTGGCGGGCGGGGCGGCTTGGGACCCTCAGCGTCGGCAGCGACGGGACCGACCTGCAGGGCAGCACGCCCCTTCCCCGGGCAAAAGGAAACCCCGGCTAGCCCGCCGCCCGGTCGTGCCACTCGCTCCCCGGCCCGGACCGTGCCTGCGTCGACGCCGAGCGCCACCGTCGCGACGACCTGGTCCCGGGTGACGGTGTGGATGGTGGCGCCGGGCATGGATGCGCACCTCAGTACGTGGAGATGCTCACCGGGTCGTAGTGCTCGAGCTCGTCGGGTGGCGGGACCGGCGGGTGGTAGAACGCCAACAGCAGGGCGTCGGCATCGTCGGGGGACCGGCCGAGCCGTTCTTTCGTGTCGGCCTTCGGTTCGACCTTCACCCGGCCACGGGAGTCGAGCTTGTACTTCGGGGCGGTCAGCTGGGCGATCGTGTCGTCGTCGATGTTCGACAGGTCCCACGCCCGCTGCTCGGACAGCTCCCGGCCGACCTCCCACCACAGTTGGTCGCGCAGCAGGGGGAACCGGATCGGGTCGAACGATGATTCGCCGACGTTGACGGCGTGGACGGTGGCGCCGTGGACGCCTTCGACGCCGAGCTCGACGAGGCGGCCCCACACGCCCCAACCCCAGCCGATCACGTCGATCTTGACGTCGGTGGCGCCGGTGGCGTGGATCGCTTGGACGATCCGGCCGGTGACTTCCATCGGGTCGCGGGACTGGTTGCGGTCGATGATCTCGGCTCGGGCGCCGAACCGGGCGCAGATCACGGTCTCGTCGCCGCCGGCGCCGATGTCGACACCGAGCGCGACAGTGCCGTCGTCGGGGATCGGGTCGTCGAGGGTGCGGCACGCTTCGGCCCACGCCAACGGGACGACGGTGTCGGTCGGGTTCGCGGGGAACTGGCCGAGCACCTTCGACTGGTAGAGCGGGGACTGCTCGCCCCATCGGCGCAGCGCGTCGTCCGCCCACTGGCGGGACGGCAGCAGGTCGCGCAGCGTGTCGGGGACTGGTTCGCCGGTGAAGTTCGGGGTGTCGAACGTCGACACGTGGATCACGTGCCAGCCCGAGCCGGGGCGGCACACCTTCGCGAACTCGGCGGACGGGTCATCAGGGTTGCCGATCGCGATGATCCGGCAGTGCTCGTTCGTGGTGATCGCCTCAGCGGCGGTCCACAGCTGGGCGGGGATGCCGCACGCCTCGTCGAGAATGGCGAGCACGTAGCGGCGGTGGATGCCTTGGAAGGCGTGCTCGTCGTGGTCGGCGGGTTTGCGGCCGAACCCGACGAGGATCTTGTCGATCTTCCACTCGTCGTCGAGGGTGACCTGGCCGCGCAGGTTGGCCCGCCGGTGCGCGGCCCGGATTTCCTCCCACAGCACAACGTGCACCTGCTTGTAGGTGGGTGCCGTGGAGACGACGATCGCTTCGCCGGGCGGGTGGATGTCGATCCACCAGGCGGCGAGCTGGGCGACCGAGAACGACTTGCCGATGCCGTGCGAGGAGTGCACGGCGACCCGGCGGTGATGCACCAGGGATTCGGCGATCTCCTGCTGCTTGGACCACAAGAACCCGTCCATGCGGTCCCGGACCCAGCCGACCGGGTCGGCACGGTAGGGGTTGGGGGTCGGGTCGAGCCGCTCGGCGAGCAGTGCGAGCGGGTCAACCGGTGGGGAGGGCACGAAGCTCATTGGCCAACGCCTCCCGGAACGTGTTCCGCACCCCTTCGGGCAGGGTGCTGAGAGCCCGGTCCACCGCGGTGAACAAGCGGCCCGCGGTGGATTCGGCGAGCTGGGTGCGACGCTCGTCGATCCCGGCGTCCAACGCGAGCTTGGCGATCTTGCCGTAGCGGTCCAACCATTCGCCGTAGAGGGCGACCAGAACATGGGGAGCGCCTTCGCCGGTCGGTTTCAGGCCGGTGAGTCCGGGTGTGGTGACGAAGAACCTCGGGCCGGTGACGGTCTGGAGGATGTCGTGCTCGGAGGCCAGCTCGAGCCCGGCCACCAGCAGCCGCAGCGCCGCCACCATCGTCCCCGCGTGGTCCAGCGCTTCGAGCAGGGCATCGAGCGGGTGCTTGGCGGTGACGGCGAGCTCGTCGAGGAGCTGGCCGGCTTCGCGGCGCACCAGCTGTTCGGCGAGCAGCCGTTGCCCCTGCTTGCGGCCGTTCGGGGTGTTGCCGCCGTGCAGTTTGCAGCGGCCGGCGCCGGGGTGGTCGGTGCCCCATCCTGCGGGGCGGCGGCACGGGTTGCCGGCACGGTTGCGTGCCCCGCAGGTGTCATCGGTTGGGGGTGGGGTGCGGCCGGTCATGGGGTCGCTCGTGGACGGCGGTCGGTGTCCATGGCTAGCCTCCCGTCCCATGAGGCGATGGGGGTTGGCCCTGGCGGCGGTGCTGCTCGTCGGATGCGGGGCAACGGACACTGCCGCTGAGTCGGCGTGCCGACACATGTCGAACGTCCTGGCCGATGTGCGGGACGGTCAACTGACCGAGGTCGAGCTGCGAGGGAAGTTGCAGGAGGTCGAGCGAACGGCTCGGGGTGCCGA
>CAZYSW010000071.1:15553-16728 GCA_964650105.1 uncultured Nannocystaceae bacterium | reverse complement strand
TGGGCACGTACCTTCGGGGCCGCGATGGTACTCTCGCGGCCGTAGGTCGTCCATGAACCCGTCACCACCTTCTCTCTCACGAGGCAGCACACCTCGATCTCCAGGGTTCTGCGCCGCTTCGGTCGGGCGCGACGGCTCGGGTGCGGTGCCGACACGGTCTCGCCACGACGGCGCCTCGAGCCGCTCTCGTGGCGGGCGCGACCGCTTTGTTCGCCGTGGCGCTTTCGGGATCGCGCTGTTCGTCGCGCTCGTCTCGCCGCAGGAGGGGACCGGCAAGCCCGACGGACAGACCACCGAGGTACACGCAAGCCAACAGGGATCCGCCTCAGTGCCCGCCCTCGAATTCGAACGATACACGCTCGCGAACGGCCTCGAGGTCCTTCTCCACCGTGATCCGTCGGTGCCGCTGGTCGCGGTGGACGTCTGGTATCACGTGGGCAGCGGCAACGAAGTGCACGGCAAGTCCGGCTTCGCGCACCTGTTCGAGCACATGATGTTTCAGGGCGCCAAGCACATCGGCAAGGACGTGCATTTCGAGATCCTGCGCAAGCTGGGGGCGAGCACGGTCAACGGCACGACCAACAGCGATCGGACGAACTACTTCGAAGTCGTGCCGAGCCATCAGCTCGAGGTCGCATTGTGGCTGGAGAGCGATCGGATGGGATACTTGCTCGACCTGCTCGATCCGGTCAGCTTGAAGAACCAGATCGACGTCGTCCGCAACGAGCGCCGTCAGCGTTACGACAACGTGCCCTACGGCAAGGATCGCTTCGCGGTGGCGGCGGCCCTCTATCCCGAGGGACACCCGTATCGATACCTCACCATCGGCCGGCACGAGGACATCGAGAACGCTCGGTTGGAGGACGTGCGCGGGTTCTTCGAGAAGTGGTACGTCCCCCGCAACGCGACCCTGGCGCTCGCGGGCGACTTCGAGATCGAGACCGCCAAGGCGATGATCGAGAAGTGGTTCGGGAGTTTCCCCGCGCTGCCCGCGCCCGCGCCCGAGCGCGTGCCTCCGCCGGTGCTCGACAAGGATGTGCGTGTCGAGATCGAGGATTCGCTGGCCCGGTACGTGCGGTTGCACTGGGCGTGGCACAGCCCCGCAAGGCTGGCTCCGGGCGATGCGGAGCTGGAGATCCTCGCCCGCGTGTTGGGGGCGTCGGGTTGGGGGCGGT
>CAZYSW010000071.1:0-15543 GCA_964650105.1 uncultured Nannocystaceae bacterium | reverse complement strand
TGTACCAGTCGGGCAAGGGCTTTTCGGGTGAGTTCCACGTGGTCGTCGACGTTCGGCCGGGACACGACCCCCAGGAGGTGGAGGCCCTGGTCGAGGCGGAGTTGCGAAGCGTGGTCGATTCCACCGTCTCCGAGGCGGAGCTCGCTCGGGTGAAGACGAACTTCGAGAGCGCGTTCGTGTGGAACCTCGAAACCCTGCTCCGCCGCGCCGAGCAGCTCCAGTTCTTCAACCACTACGCCGGCGACCCGGGCTACCTCCCCGAGTACCTCGAGACCTATCGAAGTCGCACGGCTGCCGACATCCAGAAGGTCGCGAGGGAGGTTCTCGGTCGTCCTCGTGTGCAAGTCGTCACCATTCCTGCACCCGCCGACGAGGCCGAGGCGACGGCGGGCAGAAAGGGAGCGGCGAAGTGAGAGTCTCTCGACTCATCGGCGTCATCGCGCTCGTGCTGTGGTGCCGCACCGACGCGGGCACCACCGCGCCCCCCGACGCGACGGAGGGTCCCGACACCGCTGCGGAGCACAAAGCCATGGTCTGGCCCGACGAAGACTTCCGATACGCAGCGCCCGAGCCCTCCGAGGCGCGACCCATGGAGGTGCCTCCCATCACGCGGTTCGAGCTCGCCAACGGCATCGAGGCGTACCTCGTGGAGCGGCACCAGCTCCCCACGGTGAGCATGACGCTTTCGTTCGCCACCGGCTCGGTGGCGGATCCTCCGCGCAAACGAGGCATGACGAGCCTGTGCATGCAGCTCCTCGAGGAGGGGACCAAGCGCCTCGACAAGGTGGCGTTCGAGGAACGAAAGGCGGACCTCGCCGCAACGGTGTCGGCGTTCGCCAATCGGGAGACGATGGGCATCGGGGTCGCGGTGCTCCGTCCCAATCTCGAGGCGGCCCTCGACCTGGCGGTGGAGATGCTCCTCGAACCAGGCCTTCGACCCGCCGACCTCGAGCGGCTGCGCGCGCGTCAGAAGGCGTCCTTGCAGCAGACGAAGGCGGCCCCCGCCTCGCTGGGGCGGCACCTTTGGCCCTCGATCGTGTTCGGGCCGCAGCACCCCTACGGGCGCGTCACGACCGAGGCGTCCATCGACGCCGTCACCGTGGGCGACTGCAAGAAGCTGCTCGCGAAGTTGGCTCCCAAAGGAGCGCGCCTGTTCGTCGCGGGCGACGTCACCGAGGCCGAGGTACGATCCTTGCTCGAATCGCGGTTGGCCCGGTGGCGGGGCAAGGCGCCCGCCGCCCCCACGCTCCCCCCGCCGGCCCCCCGAGAAGGGAGCATCTTCCTGGTCGACGTCCCCGGGGCGGCGCAGTCCCAGATCTACGTGGGACACCCCGGGCCGGCCCGGACGGCGAGCGACTACGAGCCGACCCTGCTCATGGCGCAGATCCTCGGCGGAAGCTTCTCGAGCCGGATCAACATGAACCTTCGCGAGACGCACGGTTACGCGTACGGGGCCCGCGCGCAATTCACCTATCGTCGCGACGGCAGCGTGTTCGCGGCCAGCAGCTCGGTTCGCAGCGATGCCACGGGCGCCTCGCTGCGCGAGATCGCCGAGGAGATCGAGCGCATGCGCGCGGAGATGGTCGAGGCGGCCGAGCTGGAGCGCGAGCGGCAGGGCACGCTGCAGCGCCTGCCGGCGCTGTTTGCCACCGCTCGAAGCATCCTCGACACCTATGCCGATCTCGTGTTCTACGGTTTGCCCCTCGACTGGTACGAAGGTCACCAGCGGCGCATCGACGCGGTGAAGGCCGAAGACGTGCTGAAGGCGGCCCGGTCCCACCTGTGGACCGAGGACGTGCGGGTCCTGGTCGTCGGCGACCGAGCCACGATCGGGGCGGAGCTCGAGGCCATCGCCGAGGAGCACATCTTCGGGACCGGGGGTCTCGTGGTCCTCGATCCGGACGGCAACGTCGAACGCTCGAACGCCTCGCGATCCGGCGGTCGGGATTCCCGATAAGACCGCAATCGCTACTGGCGCTGCTTCTTCTTGCGGTCTCGATTCCAGCGCCACACCCGGATGAAGCCGCGGGTCGCGGCCTCCCGCGCCCGAGCACCGATCGGTTTGGCTCGGTCCCGCGATTCGCCCTCCTCGGGGGCGGCCGAGAGGCGGCGACCCGCCCGTGCCCCGACCCATAGACCGGCCGCTACGGCGAGCACCACGAGCGCAACGAGGACCGGCAGCGGAAGAGGTGGCAAGGTGAGCGCAGTGTAGCGCGCCGCAGGCGATCGCGCTCGCGCGCCGGCGTGGATACGCGCGAGCCCAAGAAGAAGGTCGCCGCCGACGTTGCAGGTTGTAAGCGGAGCGCGGGGAGCCTTTGGCACCAGCGGAAAAGCCGCCCGACGGGCACCCAGGAGAGATTCCATGGGAGATCCATGCACGACCCGAAGCGCCGAAGGCTGGGCGGGTGGCGTCATGCCCGGGCATCACGGCGCACACGAGGCGCACATGGCGAGCGCTGAGGCGATGCCGGCTTCATCGTGGTGGGGCCGGTCCGAGCGCGCAGCGCCGCTGGAACGACTCGCGGCGATCATCGACTCGACACCCCGCGCGATCGCGGTGGTGGTGGCGATGCTCGGCGTGGGTGGAATCGTGGCGTGGGTGCTGGATGGGCGAGCGCGGGCCGGATTGCCCGGCGTCGCCCTCGCGACGAAGCCCAACGAGTCGGTCGGTCTCGTGCTCGTCGGTGTGGCGCTGTGGTTGCGCGCGAGCAGCGGTCGCCTGCTCCTCGTCGCCGGAGCCGTGTTGGCGGTCGTGGTCGCCCTGCTCGGGGCATGCACCGTCGCCCAGGACATCTTCCACGTGAAGCTGGGGATCGACACGGCGATCCTGCGGGGGACCCGGCCCGGGGTGGCGAACCGAATGACGCCGGCCACGTCCCTCGCGTTCGTCTTTCAGGGTCTCGCGCTCGTCTACGCCCGGCCCGATTGGGATCGACGGACCCGGATCGTCGAGTGGGCCACGATGACCGGGGCCGGCCTCGCGTACCTGGGGCTGCTCGGTCACGTCTATGGAGTCCGTGCGGTCGTGTGGGTGGAGAGGGTCACCGCGATGGCACTTCCGATTTCGGTCGGCCTCCTCCTGGCCACCGTCGGTGTCTTGTGCGTGCCTCGGCAGGGGGCGATGCGAAATGTGTTCTTGGGCCGGGGGCTGGGAGGAAAGTTGGCTCGACGCCTGATCCCCGCCTCCATCGTGATCCCCACGTCGTTGGGTCTCGTCCGGCTCCTCGGCGAGCACATCGCCTGGTACGGCGGCGCGTTCGGTGCCGCGGCGTTGGTCGTCACGACGGTCGCGCTGTTCGGCACCCTCACCTCGTGGACGGCCCGCACGCTCGAGCGTCTCGACGCCGACAGAACGCAGGCGATGCAGGCCGAGAAGGCACATAGCCGCGCCCGGGAGCTCGAGCGACGTCGGATCCGCGCCGTTCTCGACGTCTTGCCGGTCGGCGTGATCATCACGCAACGCGACGGGCGGGTGACCGACGTGAACGAGGTGTCGAGGCGGAACTGGGGCGACGACCTGGAGTGGTCGCCCAGCATGAACCCGCGCACCGCCGGCCGGATCCGGTGGAGCTCGACCGGCAACCCCGCGATTGCCGGGACCTGGGGCCTGTCGCGCGCGGTCCGAACCGGCGAGAGCACGTGGGCCGAGGAACTGGACGTCGAGCACCCCGGTGGCCAGTCGGAGACGATCTTGAACTATTCCACGCCGGTCCGCGACGAGGACGGGACCATCGTCGCCGGGGTCTCGGTGAACGTGGACATCACCGCGCGCCGCCGGGCGGAGCGCGATCTCGTGGCTCTCAAGGAGGAGTTGGAGGAGCGGGTTCGCCTCCGCACGGCCGAGCTCGACGCAGCCAATGCGGAGCTGGCCTCGTTCAGCTACTCGGTCTCCCACGATCTGCGCGCACCGCTTCGCTGGATCACCGGGTTCAGCGAGGCGCTCGCCGAGGATTACGCGTCGTCGCTCGACGAGACCGGCCGCGCCTACATCCGCCACATCCGCGAATCGGCCCGGCATATGGGCGAGCTCATCGATGCGCTCTTGCGCCTCGCCAGGGTCACGCGGGAGCCGCTGCAGCTCGAGCCGATCGAGCTCGCCGACCTGGCCGAAGAGGTGGCCCGCGCCGTGGATGCCGAGTACCACGCGCGGCACATCGAATGGGTCATCGAGAAGGGCGCGTGGGTGCGGGGTGATCGGCAGCTCTTGCGCGTGCTGCTCGACAATCTCTTGCGCAACGCCGTGAAGTTCACGCGCGATCGTGCCGATGCGCGCATCGAGGTGGGGACCATTTTGCAGGACGGCGAGCAGATCTGGTTCGTGAAGGACAACGGGATCGGGTTCGACATGCGGCGTGGCGATCGACTCTTCCGGACCTTCGAGCAGCTGCACGGCCCCGAGTACGAAGGAACGGGAATCGGTCTGGCGCTCGCCAAACAGATCGTCCGACGACACGGGGGGCGGATCTGGGCCGAGTCGGAGCCCGGGGTGGCGACGACCTTCTCCTTCACCTTGCGTCCACAGCCGGCCGACGCTGCGAGCGAGGGGGTGCCGTGACGGACCAGCGCCCCCTCGACGTCCTTCTGGTCGAAGACGCGGAGAGGGACGCGATCCTCGTCGCCCGCGCCCTTGCGAAAGCAGGGCTGAAGATCAGGTGGACGCGCGTCGATGCGCCCGCGGAGCTGGAGAGGAGCTTGCGAGAGGGCCGATGGGACGTGGCTTTGATCGACTTCGATCTGCCGGAGTTCGACGCGTTCGACGCGCTCCGCGTGGTGCGGCGGTACGACGAGGACCTCCCCTGCATCGTCGTGTCCGGGGCCGTCGGCGAGGAGATCGCGGTCGATGTCATGCGCGCCGGCGCTTCGGACTACGTGATGAAGGATCGGCTGTTTCGCCTCGCGCCGGCCGTGGAGCGCGAGATTCGGGATGCCAAGGGGCGAAAGGAGCGGACCGCTGCCCTGGTCGAGCTGGCGAGGGAACGAGAGGAGTCGCTCCGCGTGCGAGACGAGTTCATCACCGTCACTGCACACGAGCTGCATACTCCGCTCACCCCGCTGTTGATGCAGACGGAGTACCTGCTCAACCGGATACAGTCGGGGTCTCGCGAAGCGCTCGATCCCGATCGGCTGATCGCCCGAATCCAAATGATCGATCGGGCCGCGCGACGGATGTCGGCGCTGGTGGAGAACCTCCTCGACGTGTCGCAGATCACCGTCGGTCGGGTCGGGTTGCACCTCGCCGACGTCGACCTCGCCGCGGTGGCCGAGGCGGTGGCGCGAGACCTCGCCGACATGTTGGAGCGTAGTGGCTCCCCGATCGTGTGGACGCGTCCGCCCGATCCCGTGACGGGGCGCTGGGACAAGCTGCGCCTGCGGATCGCGCTTCGCAACCTCCTGACGAACGCGGCGAAGTTCGGGTCGCGAAGGCCCATCGAGATCACCATCGGCCACAGCGAGGACGAGGCCTGGATCTCCTTCCGCGACCATGGTCGGGGCTTGACGCAACAGGAGCAGGAACGCGTGTTCGAACGATTCGGGCGTTCCGCGCCGGTTCGAAACTATGGTGGCTTCGGTCTGGGTCTCTGGATCGTTCGACGGGTCGCCGAGGATCACGGGGGCCGCGTTTCGATCTGGAGCGAGCCGGGAGAGGGCGCTCGGCTCACCTTGGTCTTGCCCCGTACACCCGCGAGCGGCGAGGGCTCGGGTGCGCCTCGGCAGAACGCGGACACGAAGGACGGAGAGCCATGAGCGATACCGTCGGATCGGCGCTGGGACCACGGGCATCGGTGACCCGTCACATCCTGGTGGTGGAGGACGACTTCGACGTGCGTGAGACGCTCGAGGACATCCTGGAGAGCGAAGGCTACACCGTGACGACGGCAGCCAACGGACAGGAGGCCCTGGAGCGACTCTCGGGGGCGGCGTTGCCCTGTGTGGTCTTGCTGGACTTGATGATGCCGGTGATGAACGGACGCGAGTTCTTGGCCGCGCTTCGACGGGATCCGGTTCTCGCGAATCTCCCGGTCGTCGTGGCGACGGCGTGGCCGATCGAGGCCGAGGAAGCCCCCGGTCACCAGGAGTTGCTCGCGAAGCCTTACGACCTGCGAAACCTCCTGGAGGTGGTCAGGCGGCACTGTCGGGCGACGACGGAGGACGAGCCACCCGACCGGCACCCGCCGCATGCGGGAGGCTGAACGCGAAGCGACTGCCGACACCCGGCCGGCTCTCCACCCAGATGCGACCACCGTGGGCGTTCACGATGCCCCTGGCGATGAACAGCCCGAGCCCGGACCCGCGTTCGGTTTGGTTCGGCCCGCTCCAGTAGAACTCGAAGATGCGCTCCAGATCCTCGGGCGGGATCCCGGGGCCGGTATCGGTCACCGAGACGATCGTCTCCCCGTCTCCCTCCACGGCGTCGATGGTGATCGCGTCGCCCTGCCCACAGAACTTGGTCGCGTTGCCCACCAGATTCGCGAGGAGCTGGGCGATGCGTCCCCGATCGCACGGGATCTGCGAGGGGACGTGCACTTCGCCGATACGGAGGTCGGTGCCGTGCTCGCTCGCGAGCGGCCCTTGAGCGGCCACCACCTCGTCGAGGATCGAAGCGAGGTCGCACGGCTCCAGGACCGCGGACAGGCGGCCTTGTCGGATGCTGCTCATGTCGAGAAGGTCCGAGATGAGCCGTTCCATGCGCGCGGCGGCGCGCTTGATCATGTTCACCCGATCGATGACCGACGGATCGCCGGCCACGCTGGGGTTGCGGAGCAGGAGCGTGCTCGCCATGTCCACGATCTGCAGGGGTGTGCGAAGATCGTGGGAGACCACGGCGAGGACCTGATCGCGCAGCTCGACCGCTCGCCGGGTCCGCTCGTTGAGCCTGGCGGCCTCGATCGCTGCGCCCGCCGAGCGCCCGATCTCCGCGAACAGGTGCACGTCGCCTTGGTCGAAGCGGCGTCCGGACTCGGCGGTGGCGAACGAGAGCGCCCCCACGACCTCGCCGGCCGACATCAGCGGAACGACGGCGAACGATCGCACGCCGACGCGGCGCAGAAGCTGCAGGTGCTCCCCTCCCAGGGCGAACTCCTGGAGCATCCCTTCGATGGGGTCGTTCCGCCAAAGTGGAGTGCCGGTCGCGATGACGCGAGCGATGGGGGACGATCCGTCGCGTCGGACGGGGAAACGCCGCCGGATCTCCCGGATGTACTCGATGCGGGCCGGGTCGCGGTGCGCGACCGCTGCGAACTCACCGAGCATCTCCGATCCACGGTCGAGAATGTCGACCGTGCACCAATCGGCCAGTGTCGGCACCGCGAGCTTCGCCACCCGCTCGAGGGTCTCCTGGTAACCCAGACGCGCATCGAGGACTCTACCGACGTCGGCTAAAAAACGCAGCCGGGTCTCTCGGCGCCTCTCCTCGGTGATGTCGCGGACGGTCCCCAGCATTCGGGTCGGATGTCCGTGCGCGTCGAAGATCACGCGGGCACGGGTCGACAGACAGCGCTCCTCGCGATCCGACGAGCGAATGACGGTGAAGTCGCGCGCGAAGCGCCCACCGCCTTCGCCGCGCAACGCTCGGCGCACGGCCTCCTGGTGAGCACGACGGTCCTCGGGCCGCAAGAGAGCCACGAACCGTGCCGTGTCGAGGGGGGCATCGGGTTTCAGCCCCAGCATCCGATAGGCCAGAGCCGAGCCGACCAGGGTGTCGTGCTCCACGTCCCAATCCCAGGTGCCGAGCCTGGTCATCTCGATCGCGAGCCGCATGCGTTGCTCGCTCGCGCGTAGTGCCTCCTCGGTGGCCCGGCGGCGAGTGATGTCGGTGGCGATGATCACCAACTCCTCGGGCTTGCCATCGGCGCCTGGGACCGCCGACACGGTGAGCTCGACCCAACGCACCGCACCGTCCTTGCGGATGTATCGCTTCTCGGTGGTGTACGTGCTTGCTCGCCCCTCCAAGAGGAGCGCCATCTCGGCGAGGTTGCGTTCGAGGTCGTCGGGGGCAGTGACGTCCTGGTAGCGAAGCTCCGTGAGCTCGTCGGGCGCATAGCCCAACAGCTCCGCGTAGCGGCGGTTGACGCGGAGAAACGATCCATCGGTGGCGAGCTCGGCGATCCCGACCGCCGCGCTGTCGAAGGTGGCGCGAAATCTCGCTTCGGACACGGCCAGAGCGGCGGCGCGGTGCTCGGCCTCCTCCCGAAGCAAGTGCTGAACGATGGCCGCGGTGGCGCGGTGCACCATCGCGTTGAAGAGGGTGCGATCCTGCTCCGAGAAGGACGGGGCCGTCACCGAACCCATGTAGGCGACGCCCAGCACGCGCCCGACGTCGATCAGAGGAACGCCGTAGACGGATCGGGCCTTTGCTTTGTCGAGCGCCGGACTCTGCACGAGCGGATGATCGCGAACGTGCTCCAGCTCCAGGGGCCTTCCCTCGGCGGCGATCCGTCCTGCGAACCCCTCGCCGAGGGGCAAGGAGAAGCCGGTCCGAAGGTCTTCGTCGAGCCCGCTGGCCGCTCGCGTACGCAGCCAGTCGCCTTCGCGCAGCATGATCGCGACGACGTCGACGGCCGGCGTTTCCACACGAAAGGCGACCAGGAGCTCCTCGAGGAGCTCGTCGAGCGTGTGTACACCGAGCCCGATCGAGGAGATGCGATCGACGGCGTGCATGGTCCTGGTGCTTGCCTCTGCGTAGCGCTCGACCGACGCGACGATGCTCGCATCGATCGCCTGGTCGAGGACGTCCAGCTCCCTCGCGCGTTCGGGCGCTCCGACGCGTGTCCACCAGACCTCGGTGATGGTGTCTCGCAGGAAGGTCAGCTCCGTCACCACGTCTGCGATGTCGAATCCCTCCTGGAGTCGGTGAATCGTGTGCTTCTCGACCGCGTCTCGCGGTAGGACGGGGTGCTCGCCTCGCGAGATCGCGTCGACGAGGTTCGCGACGTCGTGCACGAGTGCCGGGATGAACTCGCCCAGGCGGCGACGGAAGAGGCCCTGCGAGGGCGAGAGCCGGCGGACCCGCGCCGACCAGGCATCGCGGATCGCTTCCAACTCGGACCGCAAGAATGCGCGCAGCTCGGACGTCCCGGCCGGATCTCGCCGCCGCTCACCCACCGCGGGGGCACTCCTCGAGGTGGTGCGCACGCCTGCGACGCGGTGAGGTCACCGGCACCGCGCCACGTCGGAACCCGTCGTCGATCTCCACGAGATCGTCGTGCCCGATCCGCTCCTCGCGTCTCATCTCGTTGTCGCCGGCCGTGGACGGTTCCCGGGACCGGAACCGGTCGCTGCTTGGTGGCCTCGCGGCCAACCTGCGCAAAGCCGCGCCGATCGCAACCCCGGGATCCCGGCAAATCCGGGGTCGACCGCCGCCGAGCGTCGATCGGGTCGCGTGGGCCGAGCCGTGACGACGCGATTCGACGGCGATGACGCAAGCGGCACTTCGACGGCGGGAACCGGTCGGCGGCGCACGCCGACGCGCGTGCCGAAGGACCCTGGGACGCGGACTCCCGGGATTCCGTCGCGGCGCGAGCGGCCCCGCTGTCGGTCGGCGACGAATGCGCGAGGGAAGCGACCTCACACCCCAGGCCCGCGGAGGCCCGCGCCGAGCGGTGCGGGGACCTTGGCTTTCGCGCACCAGGCTGGCCGAGAAGTGAGGTCGCGGCGCGGACGGGGTCGACTTAAACCGGGCGGAGCGTCTTAATCCGGGCGGAGCGTCGTGGAACACCCTGGGCGATGAATCCCGCCGATGGTGCATCCAGCGCTCCGCCTTCTTCGCACATCCCTGTCGCCGTGGTCGGTATCGGCTGCCGTCTGCCGGGCGGAGTCCAGGGCCCCCGGGACCTGTGGCGCTTTCTGAACGAGCGGGGGGACGGCATTCGGCCGGTCCCGCCCGATCGGTGGTCCAACGATCGCTACCACGACGCCGATCGATCCAAGGCCGGCGTCATCGCCAACGACCGCGGCGGCTTCATCGAGGGTGTCGACCTGTGGGACCGCGAGTTCTTCGGCTACTTCCCCGCCGAAGCGAGCCGGATCGACCCGCAGCAGCGCCTCTTGCTGGAGGTGGCACACGAGGCCTTCGAGGACGCCGGGGTCCTGGTGGAGGAACTGGCCGGGAGCCGCACGAGCGTCTTCGTGGGCGCGTTCATGTACGACTACCTCTGCCAGCAGACCGCCTCTTCGCCCGAGCGATGGACGAGGTCGATCGTCTGTTCACCGCTCTGGCGGGGTGGTCGATCCTCGACGAGATCGCGGCCGAGCCCGAGGTCAGCAGGATCGATCGTACGGTCGTCGTGCAACCCGCCGTGATGGCTGTGCAGATCGCGCTTGCGCGGCTGCTCATCCATCGTGGGATCGTGCCCATGGCCACGGTCGGTCATTCCATCGGTGAGGTCGCTGCAGCCCACATCGCGGGCGCCATCGACCTCGAGCAGGCGGTCGGCATCATCGATCACCGGTCGAGATTGCAGGACCGATCGTCGGGCAAGGGACGCATGCTCGCCGCGGGCGTCGACGAGCAAGAGGCTCGCGAGCTCCTACGGGGCAACGAGCACTGGGTCTCTATCGCGGCCTTCAACGGACCGCGCATGCTCGCCTTCGCGGGGGAGGCCAATGTCCTGGAGGAGATCGCCCAGAAGCTGGAGCGCCGCGGCACGTTCAACCGGTTCGTTCGCGTCGACGTCCCCTACCACAGCCACTACATGGAGGAGATCGAGCCCGATCTCGTCGCTGCGACCGATCACGTGCGGGGCCGCCCGGCGGACCTGGCGCTGTACTCGACCGTGACCGCGCAGCGCGAGACCGGGACGCACCTCGACGGCCGGTATTGGTATGCCAACGTGCGCGAGCCGGTGAGGCTCACGGCGACGCTACAAGCCATGGCCGCGGACGGCCACGACGTGTTCATCGAGGTGGGTCCGCACCCGGTGCTCGCGCAGGGGGCCGCCGCCACGCTGGAGGAGGGGGATCGTCGGGCGGTCGTGATCGCCGCGATGAGCCGGACCGAGCCCGAGGAGGTCACGCTGGACAAGGCGACCGGACACGCCCACGCCGAGGGCGTACAGCTCGATGTCGACGCGCTCTTCGGCGCCGCCGGGCAGTTCGTGAGGAAGCGAGGCGTTCGCCCACGTACGACTGCCCGACGCCCTGCGCCACGAATGCCGACAGTTCCACGCCCATCCCGCGCTCCTCGACGCATGTCTGCACGCCGTCTTCGTCGACGTGCACCGCAACGGCGATCCCCGGCGGGTCTACCTCCCGCTCGGGGTGGAGCGGGTCGTGATTCACGATCGCCTTCCCGACGAGGTCCGGTGCCACGTCCGGGTGAAGAGGAACGACGCTCGCTTCCTCGAGTACGACATGACCGTGTACGGGGTCGACGGGCACGAGCTCGTGGACGCCTGCGGCGTCACCTGCAAGATCATCGGCGGGGCGCACGAGCACGAAGACGATCGGCTCTACGACGGGTGTTACGAGTACCGGTTCGTTCTCGACGCTGGGTTCGACGAGACGCACGAGCGCAATCGCGACCTGCGAACCTGTGTGGTCGTCGGATCGCCGGGGGCGACGACGGACGGCCTGATTCGGCGGCTGGAGGCCGAGGGGCTGGAAGTCGTCCATCGGCACGACGCGTCTTGGTTCGGCGCCGATGGTCGTGCTCGACTCGGCGAGGCGCTCGCATCGATGCCGCTCGATCGGCGGTGCGTGGTCGTCTACGTTCCCGACGAGGGGAGGTCCTCGGGCCTGGACGCGTGGGGCGAGGCGAAGTTGCCCGATTCCACGCAGGGCCTGCTGAATCTCTGTCAGGCGATCCTGGATCGCGAGGCCTGTCCGCGGCTCGTGGTGGTGACGAGGGCCGCGATGATCTGCGAAGGCGACGACGACGCGTGCCTCGAGCACAGCGCGCTGGTCGGTTCATGCGCGTGCTCGCCAACGAGAGCCCCGCGGTGCTCACCCGCGTCGTCGATGTGCCCCGGCGAGGCGGTGCCGCCGATCTGGACGCCCTGGCTCGGGAGCTGACCTCGGTGCGGTTCGATCTCGACGACTTCGAGGTCGCCATTCGTGACGGGCGACGCTTCGTTCGCCGGCTTCAGGCCGTCGAGGTCGGACGCGCGGAGGACGAGGCATCGATCACCGTGCCGGGTGTCGGTGGCCGCTACCGTGCCGGCCTGGCACATACCGGTCTGCTGGATTCGGTCGAGCTCCGGCAGATCCCGGCGGTGATCCCGGCCGCCGGACAGGTCGAGATCGAGGTGCATGCCGCCGGGCTCAACTTCAAGGACGTCGTCAACGGCATGGGCGTTCTCCCCTCGAGGGCGGTCCGCGGCGGCCTGGCGGGCGACGAGCTCGGCCTCGAGGTGGCGGGGCGCGTCGTCGCGACCGGTGCGGACGTGACCGACTTCCAGCCCGGGGACCGCGTGATGGCTCGCGTGGCTCACGGCTTCGCGGGACGGGTGATCGCCGACCGACACTGTGTCACTTCCCTGCCGGAGTGCATCGGCATGGTCGAGGGGCGGCGATTCCGGTCGTGCCTCACCGCCTACTACGGGCTGCGCCACCTCGGACGGCTCGGCGAGGGCGAGACGGTGTTGCGGTTGGGCGTGCTCCGTGATTCCCGCTTCTGCACCTGCATCGAGCAGGCCAGGCGCAACGCGGGCCGCAAGAAGTCCGCCGCGAACCTGGTGGCAAGACTGACCGAGCTGGACGAGGGCGAGAAGGTCGAGCCGTTGTGCAACGAGCTCGCCGCCGCGCTGGGGCGCATTCTCGACCTGGACGCGTCGAAGATCGACACCAATGCGTCGATCGACAAGCTGTCTTTGGACTCGTTGATGCTCAACCAGCTCCGCAACTGGATCCTCCGTAATGTGGACGTCAACCTGCCGCTCATCAAGCTGTTGAAGGGACCGAGCGTGCGCGAGATCGCGGTGATGTCGATCGAGCAATGCGATGGTGCGGCTCCGGAGGATCGCTCGAGCGCGCACGACGAAGCGGCCGACCCCGCGGCGCCGAGCCTGATCGAGCAGATGGGTGTGGAGGAGGTGAGCCCATGGCTCCTTCGAGGGCGGGGTGACGCACGAGCGCCGACGCGCGTCTTTTGCTTCCACTCCATGGGCGTGGGCGCGTCGTTGTTCACTCGGTTTCTCCGCGAGCCACCGCATGGCTGCGACCTGTTCGCCGCTCCAGCTCGGTTGCTCTGAGCCCGTCGTCGAGATGGCCGAGGACCGACGGCCCGTGTGGCCGAGGGGGTTCACGGGATCGATCAGCCACTGTCGCACCCTGTGCGGAGCGATCGCGGCACGCACCGACCGTCACCAATCGCTGGGTCTGGACCTCGACACGCGCGACGATCTCGACTCCGACCTCGTCGAGCAGATCTGTCGTCCCTCGGAGCTCCGAGAAGCCGAGCACGCGAGGCTGGGCGGAGCCGTTCGCGTGCACCGCCCCAAGCTCCTGTTCGTGATCAAGGAAGCCGTCTTCAAGGCCTACCATCCGCTGACGGGATACTTCCTGGACTTCTTGGAGGTCACGGTCACGCTGCACCCCCGCACCGGCAGCTTCATGGCCCGGATCGACGATCGGTGCCCTCCGCTCGAGCACGGGCGGATCCTCACCGGACGGTGCGGCACCATGGCCGACCACCTCGTGGTCGTGGTCGCCGGATCCCGACCGGGCTAGCCGCGCGTCGACTCGGCCGCGCCGCGAAGACGATCGCCTGGGGCAACGGGACCTCCCGCCCACCCGGTACTGCTCGACGTCGAGCCCATCCTCGGGGAACTTGATGCCACATTCCTGCTGGACCCACGAACGGAATCCATGAGACCATCGCGAATGCGCTCCAGGGATAGCTCCAGCCCTTGGGGACCGTGAAATCGAGGTCTTCCGAGAAGCGGTACGTCTCGAAAGGCACTTCTTGAGGCACGTCCCGCCCTTGAACACCCACAGGGAAAGATACGGTGCGCCGCGATCCCGTAGAGGAGCCAGCCGAGGACGTAGTCCTTGTCCACGGTGGTGGGCAGGAGTCCGTCCGCCTGGGCGAGCGCTTCGATCGAATGCCTTCGGGATCATGACTCCACCGGCGTATTGATGCGAAGGCACCACCTGGTGGCGACGCGGCCGCGGTTGGGGCCGCTCGGGTCGAGTCGGCTCAGGCCCGCGCGACTCGACCGCTCTGAACGCCGAGGTTCGACCAGAAGTCGCGTTGTCTCGACCTCGGCGCCAAACCGCCGCACGAGGTCGCTGGGCGTGGAGCGTGCTGCGAGCGTTCCCGCCTTGATGTGGTTCCGAAGCCCTGCTGCCATCTTCGACGAGATGAGCTCCGGGGCGTCGCTCGCGCTCTTGCGTTGGATGGCCGGTGACTAGAGCTTCAGGCCGGATGCGCGCAGGTGAGCGATCGTTCGATCGATCCCCTCCGCGACGCTGACACGCGGCGAATAGTCGAGATCGCGTCGCGCCTTGGCGACCGAGAAGTAGTGGTGGGTGCACAGGTAGCGCACCGTGAAGCGGCTGAAGCTGCCCTCGTTGCCCAAGGAGCCACCTTGGAGGGTGTCCCAGGCCTCCTTGATCGCCGCGACGGGGTACGCGACGGCGAACGGGATGCGGCCGCGGGTCTTGGGCAGCCCCAGGGCCACCAACACGGCGTCGACGAAGGTGAAGAACGCCATCGGCTCGTTGTTGGTGACGAAGTAGGCCTGCCCCGCCACCGGCGAATCGAGCTGGAGGCGATCGGTCGCCGCGACCGTGGCATCGACCAGGTTCTCGACGTAGGTGAAATCGGAGAGCTTGTCGTCGCGTCCCACCCCGATCTTGAGTTTCCCCGCGCGCGCCCGCTCGAGCAGGGCCGGAAGCAGTCGTTGGTCGTGGGGCCCGAAGACGACGTGAGGTCGCAGGGCGCAGGTGACCATGCCGTCCTGACCGTTGGCGGCCAGCACGTCCTTCTCGGCGGCGATCTTGGAGTCGGCGTAGGGCGCCTGGGAGATCGAAGAGTACGGTAGGCGCTCGTCACCGTTCTCGATGTCCCGACCCTCGTAGACCACGCTGGCCGAGCTCATGTAGACGAAGCGGGGGACGCCTCGAGCGCGCGCGGCGTGGAGGATGGCCTTGGTTCCCCCGTAGTTGACGTCCCAGACGAAGCTCTCCTTGTTGCGCCGGGTGTGCACGACGGAGGCGTTGTGGACGACCGCGTCGACGCCTTCGCATAGCGCGGTGAGGCGCTCCCGATCCCGGATGTCTCCGGTCTCCCAACGCACGTCGTCGCGCCAGGGACGGGCTTCGATGTCGAGGGCGATGACCTCGTCACCTCGATCGGCGAAGGCATCGACGAGGTGACGACCGATGAAACCGGATGCTCCGGTGACGAGCGTTCGCATGGGACTCGAGCCGGAGGATAGGACGAATCGGGCTCGAGGACGACCCCGCCTCCGGCTCGCGCAGCGGGGCGTACCCACGCATCGGGCGAGGCTGGTCACGGGCTGGGACCGACGTCCCTTCGCGCCCGCGGTTGCCTCCAGGCCCTGGCTCGGCGCTACCTTCGCGTAGTCGTGCGTTCCCCTCCCA
>CAZYSW010000070.1:6570-16869 GCA_964650105.1 uncultured Nannocystaceae bacterium | reverse complement strand
ATCTGTGCCTTGCGTGCCCAGCTCGTGGGGACCGAGCGGTACTACGAGGAGACCCGCAAGGATCAGAAGATCGACCACCAGGGATTCTTGGTTCAGGCCACCGAGCAGCGCGACACCATCGCGGCGCTGGAGAAGGAGGTCTCGGCGTTGCGAGATCGGATCACGCGCGCGCAGGCGAGTCTGCGCTATGCCGATCCGCTGCGCGACGCTCGACGCCAGGCGATGGCCGACTACCGTCGTCACCTCGCGACGATGTTCGCGGCACTTTCCCAGGCCAGCCCCGACCCGGAGGCCGGCACCCTGTGGTCGCGGGTCGAAAAGCTCCAGGCCCGCGCCGACGGGGCGCGCGTCGCCCTCGACCGCGCCGCGGGGGCCAGGCTGCAGGACGCCATCCGGATCCTGGTGGAGGAGCGCGCGAACCTGGACCGCTATCTCGTCGAGCTGCGCGGGACGAAGACGACCACCAAGACCCTGGTGGGCGAGGTCATGGCCGCGGCGTACGAGGATGTCGTCGGCGAGTTGGCCAACATGGTCATGCGCAGCGAGGTCGGCTTGTTGGACGTGGCGTGGGCGATGAAGGAGGCCGAGACCGAGGAAGTCCACCGGCTCGAGATGGAGCGCAGCCGCGACC
This sequence comes from uncultured Nannocystaceae bacterium, assembly GCA_964650105.1. Classification (GTDB taxonomy): domain Bacteria; phylum Myxococcota_A; class Polyangia; order Nannocystales; family Nannocystaceae; genus CAZYSW01. Next base: position 16,238 of record CAZYSW010000070.1, on the reverse strand, counting down.
TCGACAACCTCGAGAACGCCCTCGACATGGGCCTGGAGGAGCTCGGTCAATGACCCGGCGACGCCACCTCGGCCCTGGTCGCGGGTCCGTCCACCTGGGCGTCGGCGCCCTTCTTTTCGGCCTGTCGCTGTCGTCGGAGGCGCAGGCGCTCCCTCGAGGGAGCTCCCTCGGCGAAGAGAAGCTGCAGGGAATCGCCGGGGAGCCGGGCTCGGGCGTGGCCATCGACGCGCAGATCCGCCCCACCGACACCGATCGGCTCGCGGCGCCGCTGCCCAGGCGCCCCCGCACCCCCGAGGAGGACCAGGCGCTCACCGACATGGAGGGGCTGTTCCAGCGCTACCGCGACGCCCACGAAGCTTCGGCACACACCATCGGCCAGCTCCTTCTGCTCGAGGGATCGCAGGGTCGCCGCGCGTTGGAGGACGTCTACGACCGAAAGATCCGAGAGCACCAAGCGAGGGCCCGCAAGCTCCGCGCGCAGGCCATTCGCCGCTACGAAGACTTCCTCGCGCTTCATCCCGACGATCCGGCGTGGACCCCCGAGGTGATGTTCCGTCTGGCGGAGCTCGAGTTCGAGGGCGCGACCGAGCGTCTCGCTCGCCAGGAGGAGGCCTTTCAAAAAGAGCTCGAGGCCTACCAGGTGGCGCTGGAGACGAACCCCGACGCGCCGGCGCCGGTCAGTCCGAGGCCCGAGTACGAGCGCCCCATCGCGCTGTACCGAGACGTCGTCATCCGCTTTCCGCGGTATCACCTCGGCGACGCTGCGCTGTACATGATGGGCACGCTCCTCTACGAGATGGAGGAGTTCGATCAGAGCCGGCAGTCCTACCTGGCGCTGGCGTGCGCCAACAAGTTCGAGGTTCCCCTTGCCGATGGCACCAACCTGGTGACCGCGGGGTTCGAGTCCGGTGGCTACGCCGAGTGCCAGCCGTTCGATGCCGACAGCACGTTCACGGCCGAGGCATGGCTCCGGATCGGGGAGGTGCACTACGACCTGGACGAGCTCGAATCGGCTCTCGAAGCCTACGCGCAGGTGGCCGACGATCCCCAGGACGACCTGTACGACGAGGCGCTCATCCGCATCGCGTGGACCCTGTATCTGATGCGGCGCTTCGACGAGGCGGCCAAGAAGCTCGACGAGTTCGTCGTGTATGCCGACGCGCGCAAGGGCAGCGACGACATCGGCGGTGCAGTGGGGCTGCGGGACGACGCGGTGCGTTATCTGGCCAAGACCTACGCGGAGGAGGACTGGGACGGCGACGGTCGCCGGGACCGCGCGTGGGGGATCACGCGGCTCGATCGCGACTACCGGGATCGCGGCGACGAGCCCCACGTGCCCGAGATTTACGCCGCACTGGGCGACCTGCTGGCGTTCCAGACCGACTACCAGGGGGCGATCGAGATCTGGGAGAGCACGCTCGCCCGGTGGCCGCTCGCACCCGCGGCGCCTCGGATCCAGATGAGGATCCTGCAGGCCTACAACGCGTTGCAGGACAAGGACAACGCCACCCGTGCTCGGGATCGGTTGGCGACCAACTACCTGCGCGGAACGAAATGGTTCTACGCCAACGAGTCGGACCCGGAGGTGGTCGAGCAGGCGCTTCAGCTCGCCGAAGAAGCGCTCGTTCACACCGCGATCGATCACCACGCCAGGGCGCAGTCGCTGCGGGCCGCCGGTGATGCCCGCGCCAAAGAAGAGTACGAGATCGCCGCGCGGGCCTACGAGGCCTATCTCGATCGCTTCCCCGACACGCCGAGCTCCTACGAGTATCGCTACAACTTCGCCGAGTCGCTCTACTACAGCGACCAGTTCGCCGAGGCGGCCGTCGCCTACGCCGAGGTGCGGGACTCCAACCTCGACAATCGCCTGCAGGAGGACGCGGCCTCCGGTGTCGTGCTGTCGCTCGAGGCCTTGGTGGAGGCGGAGTCCAAGGCGGGGCGGCTGGCCGTCCCCGACATGCCCAAGAAGGGGATGCAGGGGCCGTTCGACGAGCCCAAGGAGATCCCACCGCTCTTGGTCGCGCTGCAGTCGGCCTACGACCGTTTCGTGGAGGTTCGCCCCGACAGCGAACAGACACCGGCGATGAAGTTCCTCGCGGGTTCGATCTCGCAGAAGTATCACCACTTCGAGGATGCCGAGGCCCGCTTCGTCCGCATCATCGAGGAACACTGCGACGACAACGTGGCGATCAACGCTGGCACGGCCATCTTGGACGCGCGCGTGGTCCTCGAGGACCTCGAGGGCGCGCAGAAGTGGACGCAGCGCCTCATGGAGCGGGGCTGCGGAGAAGGCGAAGAGGCCCAGAAGTTCGCGGGTGACCTCAAGACGCTCGGGAACGCGGTGCGCTTTCAAGAGGCGACGCTGCTGTACGAGGCGGGCGAGTTCGAGGCCGCGGCCGACCGCTACGTCGCGCTGGTGGATCAGGCGCCCGACGACCCCAACGCGGACCGTGCGCTCAACAACGCGGCCGTCGCCTACGAGAACATCGGGCGGTTCTCGTCGGCCAGCCAGACGTACAAGCGCATCTACACCCAGTACCCCGACAGCGAATTCGCCGACGACGCCCTTTTGCGGACGGGGTTCAACCACTCCCGGTTCTTCGAATTCGACGAGGCCGTGGCCTCGTACCTGGTCCTCGCCGAAGACGAGCGGTACAAGAACAGCGAGCACCGCGAGATCGCGCTGTGGAACGCCGCCGATCTCCTCGACAGCCTCCAGGACTACGAGAAGTCGGCGGGGATGTACCAGCGGTTCGCCGAGAAGTCCGAGGACAAGGCGAAAGCCGCCGACGCCCTGTTTCGGGCCGCGGAGGTGCTGGGCAAGACCAGCGACCACAAGGCGACCATCGCCGCCTATCAGAGATTCTTGACCCAGTACGGCAACGAGCCCCAGCACGCTGCCCGAGCCGTCGAGGCCCAGCTTCGCATCGGGCAGGCCTACGCGAGCATGGGGGATCGCAAGAAGGCCGAGGAGTACTACCGCGCCACGGTCAGCACCTTCGAGTCACGCGGCCTGAAGCCCGCCACGGACGCGGCCGACTTTCCGTCCGAGGCCCAGTTCCTTCTGGCCGAGTACGCGCTGGCGGACGTGCTGGCGACGAAGGTGACGAGCACCGGCAAGAAGATGGAGAAGGAGGTTCAACAGCTCACCGATCGGCTCAAGGTCGCATCCGAGGCCTACGACAACGTGTTCCCCTACCGGCGAATCGAGTGGGTGCTCGCGGCCATGTACCGCCGCGGCTACGCCTTCGAGACGTGGGCGATCAACATCCGAGCCGCTCCGGTACCCAAGCAGCTCCAAGAGTACAGCGAGGCCTGGTTCGCTTACAAGGACATCGTCGATCAGTTCGCCTCTCGCGCCGAGGAGAAGGCGATCGGTCTCTACGAAGAGACGGTCAAGCGAGCCAAGGAGTACGCGATCGCCAACGAGTGGACGGCGGCCGCGCAGGAGCGGCTGAACATCTACAAGCCGGAGGAGTACCCCCTGTTGCGTACTCCGGCCCTCGACCTGCAGTTGGAGGACGTTCGATGAGGCGGATCTCCAGGCTCGCGCTGCTGGGCGCGCTCGCGTGCACGTTCGCGTGCAAAGAGCAGCAGGGAACCGAGGTCCCCGGCGAGAGCTCGGCGAGTCGGCTCGAGCGGGTCGCGGGCGGGGCCGACGCTCCGGCCCAGCCGCAAGCAGGCGCCAGCGACCAGACCGCGCTGCCCAAGGTTCGGGACCGGGACCCCGAACAAGAGAAGAAGAAGATGTCGCTGTCCAAGCAGCGCAGCGCGGCGGCCCAGAAGCTCCTGGCCGCGGGCCGTCTGACCGAGGCCATCGATCACAGCCGTCAGGCGCTTCGGATCCACGAGCAGAACGTGGACGCGATGCTCGTCATCGCCGAGGCCTACTACCGGCAGGGCAAGTACGAGCTCACCCTCGCGGTCACCGGGAGCGCGCTGGCCGTGGACGAGAAGATCCGGTCCCCGCAGGAGACCTCGCGGGCCCACAACCTCCAGGGGTTCGCCCACCTGAAGATGGGCAACGACCACGCTGCGACGCGGGCCTTTCGCGCCGCCGCCGAGGCCGACGAGAAGAACGCGTCGGCCTGGAACAACCTCGGCACCCGGTACCTGCAGGCGGGAGACGTCGAGACCGCGCACGCCTGTTTCACGTACGCGATCGAGCTGCGCCCCACCTTCGCCAAGGCGCACCTCAACCTCGGAGCGGCCCTCCGTGCTCGGGGGAAGTGGGTGGAAGCCGAGCGAGCTTTCCAAAAAGCGCTACAGCTTCGCCGAAACTACGCGGAGGCGTACTTCAATCTGGGCGTCCTGTACCTGGACGCCGATCCGTTCCCCGGCCTGGACACCACCAAGCGACTCGAGAAGGCCATCCAGTACCTGGGCAGGTACCGCGAGCTCGCGCTGGCGGATGGTCCATCGGGCCCTGCAGCGCAACCGGCCGGTCAGGGCCTCGCGACGTCGTCGGACAAGACCGGCAAGCGGGTGCCCCGGGGCAAACCGGGGGCTTCGCCCGGTCCGGCTCCAGTCAGCGTCGCGCGTGCCGATGACTACATCCGCGTGGCCAAGAAGGGCCTCGAGCGCGAAGAACGAAGGATGGAGCGCGAAAAGAACCGACAGGCGGGCGGCGCCGACGAGTCGACCGAAGGCGAGGCCGGAGCCTCGGCGCCCGCCGGCGCGGGGGCGAAGACGAGCCCGTCGTCGACCGATGGCACCGGCGCAGCCGCCCCTTCGGGGACCGAGGCCGCCGACGCACCCCAGGCACCGCCCGCCCAGGGGGTGCAAAAGCCCGGCGCCGCGCCACAAAAGCCCGGCGCTGCGCCTCCGAGCGCGTCGCCCTCGACCGAAAGCAAGCCCTCCACGCCGGCGACACCCGCCAAGCCGTCGGGTGAACCCGCGCCGAGCCAGCCTTCGCCCCCGCCCGCACAAAAGCCGTCGGTGCAAAAGCCGGGGCAGACGTCCGCGCACCTTCGAGCGCCGTGGGCATGCCGAGGCTCGGACGCCCAGCGAGGCCTCGGATGCGTCGAGAAAAGAAGCGGCGGAGCGTGGAACCCGCTCGAGATTGCGGACACTAGTGTCGTCGGGTCGAGAGGACGTTCCGATTTCGTCGAAGTCGGGATGGTGCACGGAGACGAGCTCGTGAGCGAGCGCGTTTCAATCCCTGTCGCGAGGCATGCGAGTCATGCCGAGGCCGAGGTCGTCGCGTCGGCGAGCCGTCGAACCGATCGAGATGTGGCGATACCTTCTTCTCGTTCGATGTCGTCGTCGAGGGCGTGCACCCCTGGCGTTCGACTCCACGCCGTGTTGCCCATGCCGTCGTCCGTCGCACGCCACCCCGTCGAACCTCGACGAGATCTCCGGACGCGATCGCTCGACGTGGATCCGGTGACGCGTCGCTCGGCAATGACGAGGGACTGCAACGATGCCGACGCGGAAGCGATCGTTCGCGCGCTCTTGCACGACCGCTCGTCGGCCCTGGCCTTGGCGGGGCGCTCGGGGTCCGTCGGGCGATTCCGTGGCCGCGCCGAGGCGTTTCCCCACCCTGTGTGGGGAGAAGGATTACACGATGAGGCACCGTGAGTCTTGGCCACTGGATCGTCGTTCACGGGCCCGCATCTGGCCCTTGGCAGGACTTTGCCTTTTCGGTATGGTGCTCGCCTCGCTGCCCGTGTACGCCCAGCCCCCACCACGGGGTTCCCATGTGAACCGGTCAGAGCAGGCGAGCGAGCCCTCACGCGGCTCGGGGGCAGGCGCACAGAGCTCGAAGCAGGTGGAGAACCAACCGGCCGATACCGCGTCGAAAGCCGCCTCCCGCTCGGGGCGCACGGAGCCACTTCCGGATCGAGCCGCCCCTCCGCCCGCCAACAAGCTCGCGATGGTCGGGCCGGCGCCTTCGAGTGGCCCCACGCCCGACGCAGAGGCGAACCCCGACACCGGCTCGAGCGCGGGGGGATCGACCGCAGCCAGCCGCGCGGGAGACGACGACCGGCCCGCGAGCGGACGGCGCCGCATCCGGGTCGACGACGACATCCTGATCGAAGGCAAGCTCGAAAAGCCGAGTGCCTTCTTCATCCTCAAGCGATCCCAGACCGACTACGACTGGGCGCGCTTGAGCGCGAAGTTTTTACCTTTGGTGCTTGAGTCGGTACAGGATCCTTTGTTCTAATCGCAGCTTGGGCGGATGCCCCCCACTTGAACTTCACGACTGACTCTGGAACGCGGGCGCCCTCCGCGCGCGAGTGTGCTCGCCAAACCCCAGCCCAGTAGGGCAACATCTGGATCAGCAGGCAAACACGATTCCGGGATCGACGTGCCACCCGGTCAGGAACCCGCGGGAGCTCCCCGCCGACGATGAGGAGGACGACAAGTCATGGGCAGTTTTGCACAGTTCTACCAGGAAGGCGGCGTCTTCATGCACGCCATCGCACTGTCTGCGGTGCTCGGCGCAGGCGTGATGATCGAACGCTTCATCTTCCTGTTCTTCCGCTTCAACATCAACGGAGCGCAGTTCTTCAACCAGATCCAAAAGCTGGTGATGGCCAACAACATCGACCGGGCCATCAAGCTCTGCAACGCCGCTGACAAGGCTGCGCTTGCACGCGTCATCAAGGCGGGTTTGACCCGAGCCAACAAGACCGAGGCCGACATCGCGGCCGCCATCGAGGAGGCGATCCTCGAGGTCGGACCCAACGTGTCCAAGCGCATCCCGATGATGAGCGCCATCGCCAACATCGCGACCCTGCTCGGTCTGCTCGGGACCATCTTCGGCATGATCGAGGCGTTCCGCGCCGTGGCCACGGTGTCCGCCGACCAGCGCGCCACCGCTCTGGCCAAGGGCATCTCGATCGCCATCAACACGACCGGCTTCGGTCTGATGGTCGCCATCCCGCTGCTGGCCGCCCACATCTTCATCTCCAACCTGGCGAAGAAGATCTCGGACGAGGTCGATCTCTACGCGGTCAAGCTGGAAAACCTCCTCGCCGCGCGGGTGCGTCAAGGCTGATGAGCCCGAGGTTCGGGGACCGGCCCACGCGGGCGCTCCCCGATTCACGGACAACTCCGACCGGGATGTGACCCATGGCAAGGAAACGGAAGAAGGCAGAAGAAGGGGAGGTCGAGGCCAACCTCATCCCCATCATGAACATCATGTTCCTGCTGATCCCGGCCCTTCTGCTCGCCATGGAGGTCGCGCGTCTGGCTGCGGTGGTGGTCTCACCCCCGAAGTTCGCCGCGACGGCCGACCAAAAGGAAGAGAAGGACAAGGAGAAGCCGCTCAACCTCAAGGTCTTCATCATGGAAGATGGATACCGGGTGAGCGCTTCGGGTCAGCAGGCAGGGGCCGAGGCCGGCAAGTCCGCGGACTCGAACGCGCCCACGATCCCCCTCAAGAAGCCGGGGACGCCGCTGGACGAGTTCGACCGCTACGACTACGACCAACTCGAGGCCAAGGCGCAGGAGTACAAGCGGCTGTTTCCCCACGAGACGGTCGTGACCATCAGCGCCGAGAACAGCATCCCGATGCAGGTTCTCGTCAACACGATGGACGCCCTGCGTGGAAGGGACTGCAAGCTGCTCAAGGCGATGCAGGGCGAGGAAGTCCCGCCTGAGTGCTTGTTCTGGCAACCCATCGTCGAGGCAGGAGCAGGCTGATGGCGACGGCGCAAGAAGTATTCCTGGCCAAAAAGGCCGCCAAGAAGGCCGCCAGGCGAAACAAGGGAGAGGAGAAGGCCGAACTCGGCATGACCTCGCTGATGGACATCGTGTCCATCATCGTGTGCTACCTGCTCAAGAGCTACGGTGCCGATCCCGTCGTCATCACCCCCACTGCGGGGCAGAAGATCCCCATGTCGAACGCCGACTCCCCGATCCAGGACGGGGTGCCGGTGTACATCTCCCAGCGGGCGATCACCTTCGGTGACAAGAAGCTGGTTCAGCTCGACGAGAACGGGGAAGTCGATCCGGCGGCGCTGCAGGGACACCTCATCGGGCCCCTGTACGACGCCATGGCGGAAGAAGCGGACAAGGCAAAGCAGATGGCCGAGGCCAAGGGCGAAGGCGAGTGGTCGGGTCGCGTGATCCTGGTCGGCGACCAGAACCTCAAGTTCAGCACCCTCGTCAACGTGATGTACACCGCGGGTCGAGCCGAGTACCGCGAGTACGCATTCTGCGTGATTCAGCAGAGTAGCTGAATCCGCGGCCTGGAAGGCACGTCGAGGCGCGGCCGGGTGGGGTCCCACCCGGCCGTCGCTTTTTTCTCGTTCGCGGATCTCGGCGGCTGGTACGCGTCGTGCATTTCGAAGCGGCCGATGCGGGGTCGCGGTCGGGGTGCAAGGAGGCCGCTTTGCACCGAACGGGCCGCTCGAGCGGGAGCCGTCGTCGCGGCCGCAAAACACGTGGGAACGAGGGGCGATCGAACGACCTCGGCGACCCGATCGCGGACGGGTTTCGCCGTTTGCGGCTACAGATTTCCCCCTGATATGCTGATGATCCCGCTGGCCGCCCGCGGGGCGGGTCTCGTCCGCGCCAACTCCAGCTCCTCCTAAACCTCGCAAAACGCATGGCCCGCTCCTCCGGCATCAAGGTTCTTCGCGTCGCGGTCGTCGTCGACGACCTCGTCTGCGACGAGCTCCATCAGAGCCGACCCGAGGGGCTCAGCGTGGGCACCAGCTACAAGAGCGACGTCCTGTTGTTCGGAAGCCGCGCCCCCTTCGAGCATCGGCTCTTCGACTACCGGAACGGCGACTACTACCTCGACCTTCCCGCGCACGCTCGCGGGAAGATCACCCTGGGCAAAAAGGCGATCACCATCGGCAAGCTCCGCCAGCGCTTCGGTCGGGGCGACAAGCTGCGGGTCAAGCTCGATCCGAAGTCCAAGGGCAAATTGCTGCTGGGGGAGAGCACGCTGCTGTTCCAGTTCGCCGCTCCCAAGCCGCTGCCCCCCCTGCTCCCGTTCCCGCGGGAGTTCAGGGCCAAGGTCCGCGAGATGCTGGAGAAGCGCTACCAGTACTCGCTGGCGGCGTCCGGGGCGGTCCTGGGCTCGTTCTTCGTCTACACCTGCAACACCGAGCCGCCGCCCGAGGACGAGATGGACATCGACGATCGCTTCCTGGCGATCGTGAACAGTCCCGTCCTCGACAAGAAGCAGGCGCTCGAAGAGGAGGAGGAGAAGAAGGAAGAGGACGTCCTCGAGCAAAAGGACGACAAGAAGATCGAGGTCGTCGAAAAGGAGAAGCCGGAGCCCGAACGCCTCACCGAACGGCCCGAGAAGTTCTCGCAGCAGGCCATGAAGGAGGCTCGCGGTGTCGGGGTGGCGCGCGTGCTGGGGACCTACGGAGGTCCGGGTGAGGGCACGGTCTTCGACGTCATCGATCAGACCGAGAACAACCTCGGCGAGCTGTTCGCGATGGGCATGACCACGACGGTGCTCGCCGACGGCGGCGACATCAGCGAGTTCGTTCCCGGTGGCGAGGGCATCTCGGTGAGCGGGGCTGCGGTCGCCACCAAGGGCTTCGAGACCAGCGGTGGCCCCGCGCTCGAAGCCAAGGCAGAGAAGCGCGAGCGCAAGGTCGTCGGTCGGACGTCCGCCACCCGGACCGACATCACCGGCGACGTCGATCAGAAGGCGTTCAAGGCCACCATCCGGCATCGTACCGGCGCGCTGCAGCACT
>CAZYSW010000070.1:0-6560 GCA_964650105.1 uncultured Nannocystaceae bacterium | reverse complement strand
AGCCCGACCTGGCCGGCAAGATGACCTACACCATCTTCATCAGCAAGATGGGCACCGTGACCAAGGTGATCATCGAGGAGGACAGCCTCGGATCGTCGGCGGTGACCTCTTGCACGACCGCCAAGATCAAGGGATGGCGCTTTCCCATGGAGGGGGCGACCGAGGACGCCGAGGTCACCTTCTCCGTGGTATTCTCGGGATCATGATCGTTCTCCGAACAGCGGCTTGGCTCGCTTTGAGCGCGCCTCTCCTGCTCGTGGGAGGGACGAGCCCGGCCGGGCCCGCCGAGCCACCTGCGGCGGACGAGGGTGAGGATCGGGATCGCGGTGCCGAAACGGTTTCGGTTCCAGCGTTGATGACGAAGCTGGAGCACGACATGCAGACCCTCGGCGAGCTCGCCGAGGAGGCGAAGGCCGACAACGACGCCGTGCGCGCCGCGTGCGTGCAGGACAAGCTCGAGCGCGGACAAGCCGTCATGGAAGTCGCGACGGGCGAGCTGATGGTGGTGCGGGACAGCGGCAGCACGAGCCAGCAGAAGGCGTTCGCGATCGAGAAGCTCCAGGAAGCGAGCGCTCGGCTCGGTCGTATCGTCGGGGAGGCCAGGGTTTGTCGCGGAGAGTTGGGGCCCGAAGACGAGGACGACGTGACGCGCAACGAGGTGGACGAGCCGGTGACGGTACCGATTGCGGATCCCACCCAGGTGGGGGGTGACCCCCCGGTTCCTCCTCCGGTCGATGATCATCGGCCGCCGACGGTCGCCAGCCCCTCGGAGTGACCTCCGATCGGGCGCAGGCCACGTCATGCCGAGGAGCCGTCTCGCCCGTACTCGCATCCACACCGAGCACGTCGAGGGCAACGAGCGAGGAACGGCTTCCTGGTGCCAGGGCCATCCCTTCGGGTGCTTCGCGGGCCGACGTTTCGCCTGCGCCGATGATCACTGTGCCCGATGTAGGGGTTTCGGTAGCCTTGAACCGACGAACCTGCACCCTGGCACCTTGGTCTTGGCGACTGCGCATGGATCGGGAGGAACCGTCGGATGCCGGGTCCTTCGCCGGCTGGGCTTGCTCGTGGCGGTTGCCCTGGTCTGGTTGTGCGCGTGGTCCCAGCCGGCCTGGGCCGCCCCGCGGGTCCCCCGCGTAGCCGATGGGGAAGGGATCAAGGTCGGCGAACGCTCGGTCTTCCATGCCGGCTTCGCCCTGACCTTCGGCTTCGACAGCAACGTGTTCTTTCAGGACGGCGCCGAGGACCCGACCCGCGCCGGCTACGTGCTGCCCTCGACCTGGCTGGGGATCGGCAACCGGGAGGTCCGGGACGGGCTTCTCATGACACCGGCCGAGCGGTCGGCTCGCATCCTCGACTACAACGTGTCGGTCATCGCGGGATTTCGCCAGTTCATGGACTCGCGGATCGAGGTGCGAACGCAGCCGCGCTTCACCATCGGGACCCAGATCCACCTCGCGTTGCTGCCCGGGCGCCGGTTCAGCATCCACCTGGACGAGGATTTCTTCCGAGGTGCGGACTCCAGCAACTACGCGACCACCGGAAACGAGTTCAATTTCAACCGCCTCGATCACCGCGGAGCGCTCTCGTTCTTCGGGCGCCCGGGCGGCGGTCGGGTGAGCCTGGCGTTCGGCTATCGAAGCCAGTACCTCGGCTTCTCCGAGCCCGACCTCGACAAGAACAACCGTATGGTCAACGGTCTCCTGCACGAGACCAAGTGGAGGTTCCTTCCCAAGAGCTCGGTCCTCTTCCGCTACACGTTCGACTGGACCTACTACACCCAGTGTTGCGCGGAGGTCGGCGTGGGGCGCAACGAGGACAGTTTTGCTCACCGGTTGATGGGCGGCTACGCCGGGCAGGCCTTCGAGAAGTTCATTTTCGAGGCTCTGGTGGGCTGGGGCTTCGGGTACTACCGCGACGATCCCAACGGCCCCAACTTCAACTCCATCATCGGCGAGGTGAGCATGAGCTACTACCCGACCCTGCGCTCGCTCGTCCACCTCGCCGCCTTCCGCCAGTTCAACGACTCGCTGTGGGGCAACTACTTCGTCGACAACGGCGCCCGCCTCGCGCTCGGCCACCAGTTTCGCTGGCGCATGATCGGCCACTTGGGTTTTTCGGTCGCCGGACGGACCTACAGCGGTCTGCCCGTCCCGGGGCAGGAGACCGCCGAGATCGTCGGCTACGAAGGTGGCAGCGAGGTCCAGCAGTTCCAGATGAAGACCGTGCTGGCTGCGCTGCAGGCTCGGATCGAGCAACCGCTGGGACGCTTGTTCGCCGTCTCGCTGAGCTACAATCTCGCGGTGGACGCCAACCGCGGACGCGTCCTCTACTCCAACGGGATCACCGATGAGCTCGGCTACGTCAGACACCTCGTCATGCTCTTGGGCGCGGTGCGGATCTGACGGCGCCCGGCGTGGGGTGTACCTGCTCGTGCTCGTGCTCGTGGCGGGCCTGAGCGCGTGCATCCGGGGCTCGGTTTCCGGCGAGCTGCCGCCGCCGGCGGCGGAGAAGCCGCCGGAGGACCTGGGCCCCGGTGACGTGCTCGAGGTCCGCGTCGCCGAGCAGCAAGAGCTCACCGGCAAGTACCAGGTGGGTGAGGACGGCTCGATCCGCGTCCCCTGGATCGGGGTCGTGAAGGTCGCGGGCCGGAGCCCCCGCGAGATCGAGGGGGAGATCGCGGGGCGCCTCGCCGACGGCTGGCTGCGCGACCCCCAAGTCACCGTGCTCGCCGAACGACTGCAGCTCCGCCAAAAGGAGCGGGAGAACCGGGAGATCAGCGTGCTCGGCCAGGTGAAGGAGCCCGGCTCCTACCCGTTCAAGGAGCGCCTCACTCTGGTGAAGGCCATCACGCTGGCAGGTGGCCTCAGCCCCTTGGCGCAAAAGCGGCGCGTCAAGCTCATTCGGGACACCGACGCCGGCCGCAAGACCTTCGAGATCGACGTGAACGCGATCCTCGACAGCCGGGTGGAGGACATCGCCCTGCAGCCGGGGGACATCGTTTTCGTGCCCGAGTCGCCGATCTGAAAGCCGGCTGCCGGGCTTTGGACGGTTTTTCGCGGGGTCGGCGCAATCGGATAAACTCAAGCCCTTGCCCGACACGCTCGAGCCGGTCCTCGGAATCGACCTCGGAACGACCAACTCCGCCTGTGCCGTGGTTCGGCAGGGCAGGGCGGCCGTCGTCCGACGGGGGGACGATCGCATCGTGCCCTCGATGGTCGCGGCGTTGCCCGACGGGCGGATCGTGGTCGGGAACCGGGCCAAGGCTCGCCGGGAGCTCGATCCCCGCAACGTCATCTACTCCGCCAAGCGCCTCATCGGACGCCGGTTCAGCTCGCCGGAGGTCGAGCGAATGCGGCGGACGGTGCCCTACCGAATCCTCGAGGGCGACAACGAGCAGATCCTCGTGGAGCTCGGGGGGCGCATGGTGACGGTGGTCGAGATCGCCTCGATGGTGCTCGGCTACCTGCGGGAGATGGCGGAAGAGGCGCTGGGGCAAAAGGCGCGTCGCTGCGTCATCGCCGTCCCCGCGAATTTCACCGACGCCCAGCGCAGCGCGACGCGCATCGCCGCGCGGTTGGCGGGTCTGGACGTCATCCGGGTGATCAACGAGCCGACCGCGGCCGCCCTCGCCTACGGGTACATCGAGGACACCGACCGCCGGATCGCCGTCTACGACTTCGGGGGTGGAACCTTCGACGTCACGATCCTCTCCATCACGCGCAACGTGTTCGAGGTCCTCGCCACCTCGGGTGAGATGTTCCTGGGCGGCGACGACATCGACGAGGCGATCACGGAAATGCTCGCCCAGGTGTTCGCGCAGCGCTTCGGCATCCACCCCAGCGGTGACCCGGTGGCCATGGAGCGCCTGCGCGCGGCCGCCGAGCAGCTCAAGATTCAGCTCAGCGACAGCGAGCGGGCGACGGTCGCCATCGACGAGGTGTTGCAGGGCCAGCCCAGCGAGTTTCGTCTGGAGATGACGGCCAGCGATTTGCGGCGGTACGTCGAGCCGGTCGTGCGCCGCACGATCCCGGTCTGCGAGGACGCGCTGCAGGCCGCGGGGATCGGGCCCGGACAGGTGGACGAAATCGTGCTCGTCGGTGGAACCACGCGGCTCCCGATGGTCCGGGAGGTCGTCGAGCACGTGTTTGGCAAGCCCGCGCAGACGTCGATCAATCCTTTGAGCGTCGTCGCGGTAGGCGCAGCGATCCAGGGGGCGGCGTTGCTCGGGTCGCTGGTGCCGATGGCCGACGGCACGGTCCAGATGCCCGGCGCCGCCACAGCAGTGCTCCTCGACGTCGTGCCCCGCAGCCTCGGCGTGCGGACGGTGGGCGGATACGTCGACATGATCATCGAGCGCAACAGCGCCATTCCCATCGAGCAGACGCGCCTGTTCACCACGAGCACCGACAATCAACGATTCGTCCGCATCCAGGTGTGCCAGGGAGAGAGCGAGACGTTCGACAAGAACGAGAAGCTCGGCGAGGTCGTGCTCTCCGGTCTGCGCGAGGCCAAGCGCGGCGAGGTGACCATCGAGGTGGCCTTCGAGATCAACACGGATGGGCTGCTGGAGGTCCGCGCGTTGGATCGAGACACCGGACAGCAGCAGGTCGCGACCATGCGCGTGCTCGGCGGCATGACCGATGCTCAGATCGATCGGCTGGCGACCCGCGACTCGAGCGATCGAGGCGCGGTGACGCCGCGCGACTCCTGGAGGCCCACGTGACCGACGGCGGCCCGGCAGCGATTCCACCCGACGTGGCGCGGTTGCACGCCGGGCTCGATCGCCTCAGCTACTACGAGTTTCTCGGGATCACACCGCAGTGCGACTACGTCGGCATTCGCGAGGCCTTCTTCGGCCAGGCCAATCGCTATCATCCCGATCGCTACGTGCTCGCGGCGCCGGCCGTCAGGGAGGCGGTCTATCAGGTCTACAAGCGGATGACCGAGGCCTACAACGTGCTGTCCGATCCCGATCTGCGGATCCGCTACGACGCGGCGCGGCGTCGCGGCGAGGTCAGGCTTCCCGACGTGGAGCGCTCGCGTCGTCGTCCTCCCGAGGAACGCGGGATCGCCAACCCCATCGCCCGGCTATATCTTCGAACCGCGCGGGCGAAGTTGGCGCGCGGTGATCGGAAAGGCGCCTGGATCGACGCCCAGCTCGCGTGCAGCCTGGAGTTGGCCCCGCCGCTGCGGGCCCTCCTTCACGAGGTCGAGAAAGAATCCCCATGAGCGAGCCCCGACGCGCCCGCGTGGAGCGCAAGACCAAGGAGACCCGAATCACCGTGGAGCTCACGCTCCCCGACGATGCCCCCGCGCCGGCGCAAGTGAAGACCCCGGTTCCATTTTTGTCGCACATGCTCGAAGCGATGGCCAAGCACGGGGCCATGGCGCTGCACGTCGACGCCGAAGGCGACGTGGAGATCGACGCCCACCACACCGTCGAGGACACCGGGTTGGTCCTCGGCACCGCCATCGATCGGGCGTTGGGCGATCGTACGGGGATCCAGCGCTTCGGACACTTCTCGCTGGCCATGGACGACACCATGGTCGATTGTGCGCTGGATCTCGGCGGGCGGCCGTACCTCGTCTTCAACCTCCCCGTCATCGCCGGTCGCTGGGTCGGCACGTTCGACTGCGATCTGGTCAAGGAGTTCTTCCAGGCGCTCGTGGTGCAGGCGCGCATGAACCTCCACCTCCACCTGCGGGCCGGTGGCAACGTCCATCACGTCGTCGAGGCCAGCTTCAAGGCGTTCGCGCGGGCCTTGCGGATGGCCTGCGCGCCCGACCCCGCCGCCGGTGTCCCGTCGACCAAAGGCGTGGTCTGAACGCAGGTGCGTCGGTACTCTTGCCGCCACCATGGCCGAACGGGACGACCAAGCCCCGCGCAACGCCCCCCGTGACCCCCGCGCCGAGCTCGAGCTCCGCGAGTCGCTCGCCCGCGCCAGCGCTTCGCCCACCGCAGCCGCCGGTGGAGCGCAGGCGCTCGAGGAGGCCGAGAAGCGGGCGGCTGCTGCGCGACAGAAGATCCACGAATCGGGGCGCCACACCGCCCGCGAGCGCATCGACATGCTCCTCGATCCGGGCTCCTTCGTGGAGCTGGACTCGTTCGTCACGCACGCGTGCAGCGACTTCGACATGGCGAGCAAGAAGGCGTACGGCGATGGCGTGGTGACCGGTCACGGCACCATCGACGGCCGCACGGTCTTCGTGTTCGCCCAGCAGCCGGAGGTGTTCGGCGGCAGCCTGGGCATGGCCCATGCCCGGAAGATCTGCAAGATCATGGATCTGGCCACGGACGTCGGGGCCCCGATCATCGGCCTCAACGACAGCGGTGGCGCGCGGATTCAGGAGGGCGTGGAGAGCCTGGCGGGCTACGCCGAGATCTTCAAGCGCAACGTGCTGGCCTCCGGTGTCGTGCCGCAGATCTCGGTGATTCTCGGACCCTGCGCCGGTGGGGCCGTGTACTCGCCCGCGCTCACCGATCTCGTGCTGATGGTCGACGGCTCGAGCTACATGTTCATCACGGGCCCCGACGTCATCAAGGCGGTGACCCACGA
>CAZYSW010000069.1:9330-16944 GCA_964650105.1 uncultured Nannocystaceae bacterium | reverse complement strand
CTACCCGGGGTCGGGGAACCTCGGCTTGCAGGGCTGGCGGCAGCGCGGCGGGGGGCGGGCCGCCAGCGCCGAGTGTTCCGGCAGCGGGGTGATCCCGCCCGACCAGACCCGGTGGACGCGATGGGTGCCCCCGGCTCCTTCCACCTCGACGAGCAGGCCGGCCGCGGTGCGACGGATCCACGGGTGGCCGCCGTCCCCCGCGATCCGTCGTGTCGCCACCCGTCGTCCTCGCCGGTCGACCACGTGGATCGCGGTGCGTCCCGAGCACGGCCGGGCGCTCCCCAGCCACGCGACCGCGCCGTCGTCGAGCGTGCATACCGTCCAGGTGTCGGGCGCCGCGTTCATCTCCGCCCGCAACGCGTGATCGAGCGACGCGAGCATCGCGTCCGTCCCCGGCTCGCAGCCCGGAAGATCGGCGTCGAGCGGGTGTCCGCCCCGAGGAAGCGGCCGGGGATCGAGCCCCCACGCGGCGAACGGATCGTTCGTGCGACGATCGACGCGGACGGGAGTTCGCTTGCGGGTGTAGGCCCCGTTCTCGATGACCGCGCCCGCCAGCGTCGTGGTGTACGCGTCGCCGTGTCCGACGGCGAGGCCCAGGCCGCCTGCGTGCCTGAACACCGTCCCGTCCATCCCCCCCAGTCGACCCAGCGGCGCCAGGACGCGCGTCTTCAGATCGAGCAAGGCGTACGTCCCCTGGCTGCCGTCGCAGGTCGCCCTCTCCATGCGCTCGAGCAGCACGATGCGGTCCCCCGTCTGTCCGAGCAGGGCGGTCCCGTCGAACAACCGTCGCGAGCGGCCGTCCGGATCGCTCGCGTGAACGTACGACCGGGCGAGCTCCCAACCGTCACCGATCCGCGTCCACGGCGGGCCTGCGAACGCGATCCACGTCTGCTCGGGGTCGAGCTGCAACGGCGCACGCGCGACGCCGCCCTCGCCGTAGACCTCGAGCTCGCCCACGTGGAGCACCGTCCGATCCTTCGCATCGCCTTTGGCCTCCCACGTCTCCAGGACTTCCAGCTCCACGTGGGAGGTCTTCACCGCCTCGCCGAGGATGACGTACAGCCCGGTCTGCTCGTCGGGCACCAGCGCGTCGGCGTAGCCCTGCTCGGTGTGCACGCGAACCCGTTTGGGTCGAGCCGAGCGCGCGTAGGCAACGGGGTCGGCGTTCTTGCCCACGTGGATCCGCACCGCCTGCACCGTCGCGCGCGCGGGCAGCTCCAGCCCGATGACGCACGTCGGCTCGCCGGCGGTATCGCAAGCCCACGTGGTGTCGAGGTCGTCGTCGCGGACGTCGTCGGGCTCTCCACGCCCGGGCGCGCTCCACTGCGGGACCACGACCGTGCCCTCCAGCGCGTGCAGCCGCGACAGCGCGTCGAGCTTGAACCCCAGGTTCGTGGCACCCTTGGCCGGGAACCAAAGCGGCTTTTCGGCCCGCCGCAGCGCCACCAGCGGCGCGTCATCGACCTCCTCGGACGCCGGCTGCTCGGTCGCGGGCCAGTCCGCCTCCTGCATGAAGTCGAGGTCGACCATCCACGACCGAGGCTCGGGCGCATCGCCGGTCAGCCAGTTGCAGCCCGCGACCCAACAAGCGATTGCCAGCGCCCCCCGCCCCACGCCGGTGCGGTTCCTCCAGCGTTTCGCATTCGTCGGCATCCAAAGACGCGCCGTGCACTGCCCAACATGCCCCCGCCCGGGGGCCTTTCAACCGACGGTCCACGGTCCCGACACGCCGACCGGCGAGGCCCGGTCGCGAGCCCCAAGAGCGCGCGCACCCCGAAGTCGACGTTGCGTCACGCCTGCGGTCGTCGCGCCGAGCTCGGGCCGCGACGCGGGGGCGTGCACGGTGGGCCCCGGCTTCTTCTCGCTCGCGCGCACGACCACGGGGACCCGCGCGAGCTCGCCGAGGACGGCGCTCGCTCTGTTACGCTCCCCCTACCGATGCGTCGCAAGGATCTCGAACGAGCTCGTCAAGGTATCTCCCGCCGAAGGACCCTGCAGGGGCTGGGGGCGCTGGTCGGCACTGCTGCCCTCGGGTGCGGGGACGACAGCACCGCGGCCGGTGGAGCCACCGAAACCGATGGTTCGTCGTCCGGCTCGAGCGGAGGGTCGACGGGCGACGGCAGCGATGGCTCGACCAGCGGCTCGACGGGTGCCTCGACCGACTCGGGTGTCGACGACACGTCGGGCACCACCGTCGAGATGGGATCGAGCGACGACGGCACGACGGGCACGGCGGACGCCTGCGAGGGATCGGGCGGGCTCACCCCGGCCGAGCTCTTGGCGGAGATCGACACCATCGTCATCGTCATGATGGAAAACCGCTCGTTCGACCACTACTTCGGCTCGGCCGCCTTCCTCGAGGGTTGGCCTTGCGACGGTCTGACGGGCACCGAGACCAACCCCGACCTGTCGAACACGGACGTCCAGGTCTTCTTGATGAACAACTTCCAGCCGGCCGATCCTCCGCACGGCTGGGACTCCTGCCACGCCCAGTGGAACGCCGGTGCCAACGACGGCTTCGTGCGAGAACACGAGATGGAGCACTCGGCGGTCAAGCACGAGGTGATGGGCTATCACGTCCGCCAGCACCTCCCGGTGCTGTACGCCCTGGCCGACAACTACGCCCTGTGCGACCGCTGGTTCGCCTCGGTGATGGGTCCCACCTGGCCCAATCGGTTCTTTCTGCACTGCGCCTCGTCCAACGGGCAGAAGGGCAACAGCCCCGAGACGTCCCATCCTCGCATCTGGAACCTGCTCAACGACCACGGCATCTCCTGCCGCAACTACTACTCGGACGTCGCCTGGGCGTGGGGCGCGTTCATCAACCCCTTGCTGTCGTGGACCGACTCCCTCGACGAGTTCTTCGACGCCGCGCAGGCGGGAACGCTGCCGCAGTTCGTGGTGATCGATCCGAACTTCGGGATTTTGGGTGGGGGAGGCAACGACGACCATCCGTCCCACGACATCACGCTGGGGCAGATCTTCCTGGGCTCGATCTACGAGGCCTTGGCGCAGAGCCCCCAGTGGAACCGGTGCCTCCTCATCATCACCTACGACGAGCACGGGGGCTTTTACGACCACGTGCCACCTCCGCAGGTGGACGATCCCCGGCCGGAGTTCCAGCAGCTCGGATTCCGCGTCCCGTCGGTGGTCATCGGGCCTCACGTGCGCAAGGGGTGCGTCGTGAGCACGCAGTTCGACCACGTTTCGCCCATCGCCACCGCCACGGTGCGCTGGAACCTGCCGCCTCTCGCACCGCGGGTGACGACCAGCACGGACGTGTCGTCGTGCATCGATCCCAACTTCCTGGGCAACCCCCAACCGCCCATTCGGTTGCCGCGGATGACGGTGTCCATCGACAAGCTCCTGTCGCGCAGCCACGGGACCGGGCAAAAGGAGCTGGCGGCGATGATCCGCGACGGCGTGATCGAGCTCCCCGCCCACCGCCGACATCCGAACGCCGGCCGCGAGCAGACCCTGCGCCTGTTGGCCCACGCCGAGCGCCTGGGCCTGGTCGAGCTGCGCCCGTAGCAGGCCGTCTGCAGCATCCCCTCGAGGCCGGAGGCGAACGCTCGACGACCGCCTCCGTCGACGCCGGCCGTGTTGCTCGACGCGCGAGCCATGCCGAAGTCTCCTCGGGCCTCGCACCTCGCCCGCGCCGAGGCCGACCGCGTTCTCACCCCACGCGACGCGCCCGAGACCCGGCGGGCGATGGCCCGCCGCTCGGCGGTCGTCACGGCCGAGCATGCGTGCGAGCGCGCCCCGACCCTCGGACGCGGCCGCGCCCGTGCGGTACCGTGCCGTGAGTGAACGACCACGACGCGGGTCGCCCCGGCCCCCCAAATCCGGCGCAGCGTCGCCTGGTCTTGGGCGTCCTCGCGCTGGTGCTGGCGTTCGCGTTTCCGTACTTCGGGCGGTTCATGAATGCCAACGAGCGGCCGCGGATCCTCCAGGCCGTCGCGCTGGTCGACGACGGATCGTGGGCCATCGACGGCCCGGCCGCGCCGGGAATCGATCCGGGCATCGACGTCTCGCGGGCGCCGGCCGCCGCGGGGGGCCGGCTGTACCCCAACAAGGCGCCGGGCGGCACGCTCCCCGCGGTGCTCGCCTACGCACCGCTGCGCTGGACCTGTGACGCCCTCGATTGCGAAGTCGGCCTTCGGCGCGTGACCTGGTCGGCGCGCCTGTGGGGGGCGTGGCTGCCCACCGTGGTCCTGGTCGCCCTCGCCCTGCGTCGCGCGGCACCGGGGCGCGAAGCCGCCCTGATCGCCGCGGTCGTGCTGCTGGTGCTCGGCACGCCGCTGTTCGCCTACGCCCGGCTTCTGTACGGGCACAGCCTCGCGGCGTGTTTCTTGTACGCGGGCACGCGCTCGCTGGCCGATGCCGTGGCGACGAGCCACGGCGACGACGCGGCGCCGTCGAAAGGCGACCTGGGTCGTGCAGCGCTGGGCGGCCTGCTGTGTGGCGCCGCGGTCACGGTCGAGTACCTGGCCGCGTTCGCGGGCCTTCCGATCGCGGTCTGGCTCGTCGTGCACGCGCGGCGAGGCACGCCCGTGTCGTGCATCGCGGCGGCGATCGGGGGCGCGGTCGTACCGATCGCGCTGCTGATGGCCTACCACGCGCACGCCTTCGGCAGCCCGTGGTCGACGCCGTACCACCACGTCGTGCACGAAGCGTTCGCGCAGACGCACGGCCGCGGTCTGCTGGGACTCGGCCTGCCGACGCAGCGATCGCTGTACGAGCATCTCTTGTCGCCGTGGGGCGGGCTGCTCTACTGGGCGCCCTTGGCCGTGGTCGGCGTGGTCGGGCTGGCCTGGGGTGTCGGGCGCGGCGCAGCGTCGGCCCACGCGCGGCTGGGCCTCGCCGTCGCGGCCGTCGTCGTGCTCGTGAGCCTCGGGCTGGCGCAGACCGGCGGTTGGCGCGTCGGTCCGCGCTACATGCTGATCGCGTTTCCGCTTCTCTTCGAAGGCTTGGCGCTGGCCCTGTGCGCCCTGCGTCCGCATCCGCTCGGGCTCGGGGCGGTGCTCGGCCTCGGCCTGGCCTCGGTGGCGATCAACACCTTGGCCGCGGACCTGTTCCCCCACCTCGTCCCGGCCGGCAATCCGCTGGGCGACCTCCTGCTCCCGCTCGCCGCGCAAGGCCTCGAGCCCCGTCACTTCTTGCGCGTGCTGGGGATCGACCGCGGCTTGTGGTTGGAGTGGATCCTGGTGGCGGCGCTCGTGGGGCTCTCGATCCGCGCGCTCGACCTGCGGCGGCCGACGGTCGTCCTCGTCGCCGCCGCCGTCACCACCGCGCTGATGCTCGCGACGGCACTGCTGCCCGCCTCGGCACCCGACGCCGAGCAAGACCTCGCGGCCATCGAGCAGATCTGGGAGCCCCACCCCGACCGCAGCCCGACCGATCGAACGCTCGCACCCTTGCGGTGAGGCCGGCCCACCACTCGGAAGTCGGGGGCGCTCACGCGGTGAGCAGGCGGCGCGTGACCTCCACGATGGTGGGGACCGCCCCGACGAGCGCATGGTCGTCGTCCACCTCGATCAACTCCACCCCGTGCTCGGCGGCGAATCGCCGGCTGTAGTCGATGGGGATCACCTCGTCTCGTACTCCGTGGAGGATGACCGTCGGCGCCGGAGGGGCGATGGGGTAGGGAAAGTCCGAAGGGGCCGGCACCTGCAGGGCGGGCGCGCACAAAAAGAGCGCCCGCACGGGACGACCCGCGTGGGTCGAGGTGATCGCGGCCAGCAGCCCCGCGATGCCGCCGAAGCTCGACCCCAGCAGCACCGGCGCCGCCTCGAGCTCGGCGAGCGTCGTGGTCAGGATCTCGACGCGCGATCGAAGGTCGCGGTTGCGACAGTCGGGCGCGACCACCTCGAACCCGGCGTCGAGGAGCGCCTGCGACTTGCGGCCGATGGGACCGCTGTCGAGGCCATGCGCGAAGACGACGGCCGTCATGGGGTCTCGTCAATCTCGGATCTTGAACCGCGTTCGGCCCATGACCAGCATGGCGATGCCGGCGGCGAGCAGCGGGACGCCCACCGCGGTGAGGATGATGCCCGCGTTTCGCAAGGAACGGGTTTCGTCCGAGTCGCTGAGCACCCACAGCATCGGGCCGCCGAGGACGAATCCGCCGCCCACCCCCGTCGCGATGGTCCCCAGGAGCATCAGCCCCGGCCGCCCGGGTTTGACGTCGATGTGAACGTCGCCCTCGCGATCGTCGAGCCGGAACTTCCGCGAGAACACGATCGGGCTGTCCCCCAGGACGAACGCGCCGCCCGACCTCGAATCCACCACCCGGTCGCACGGCGACACGCACACCGTCTCCCACCGGATGCCGGCCAAAGACGCGTTGTACCCGGACGCATACAGCCCACCGACGATCCGTTGCATCTCCACCGAGCGCCCGCCGTTCACCTCCAGGTGAACCCGCGGTCGCCCCCGCGCGGTGGACTCGACGGCCGGTGGAGTGGGCGTCGCGGGGGGCGTCGGCGTGGGCTCGGACCCCGGCGTCGGCGCGAACTTCCCTCGATGGACGGCCTCCACCTCCGACCAGGGGAACTCGCGTCGCTCACCGGCAACCAGGATCGTGACGTGGTCGTCGGGCGAGAGCTCGATCACGTCGCCGCGCAGCATGCCCCCATTTCGGAGCACCACCTCGTCGGCCCCGGCTGGTGCGCCGGCGGGCGGCTCGGGCCGGGTCGACGCGAAGGCTCTGCCGCGGATGCCGTCTCGGCTGGCGCGGGCGGCTGCGCCCAGGCAGGCGTCGGGGCGAGGGACAGCGCAACGGCCCCCGCGACGATCCGGGGAAGGGGTCGGGGTTGCATGGGGCCGACGATAACCCCGTCCGAGTCCTCGGGGGTCGTCTCGCGCCGAGCCGGCGGGAGACGACGTTCTCGATGCCGCTGCGGTGCACACCGCGACGCGATCCCGACCCGCCACCCGCGGTGCGAGCCGCGGTGCGACGGCTGACCGCGGGGAAAGGGCGGACCTCGACGACTCCGCGGCCGACGACGTTCTCGATGCCGCTGCGGTGCACACCGCGACGCGTTCGCGACCCGCCACCCGCGGTGCGAGCCGCGGTGCGACGGCTGACCGGGGGAGGGGACGTCGACGACTCCGCGGCCGACGACGCCGCACCGCACCCGATTCCCCTTCGGATCCCGGGGCCGGCCGGCGTCGCCGCGAAACGTCCCCGAGACACGCGGTGCACCCACCTGCCGCCGGACGACCACGGCCGCCGGCGAAGGCCGGCGACGCGCACCGACGCGCACGTCGTCAGGGGGGCGCCAGCTCGTCGAGCACCGACAGGGTGGCCTCGGCATAGATGTTGTCGGGGTCTTCGGCCAGCATGCGCTGCAGCTCGCGTCGCAGCTCGACCGCTCGTCCGGCCGCGAGCGCCCTTTGGACGCTGCCCTGCAGGTCGTGCGGTGCCACGAGCTCGTAGCCGTGCGAGCGGGCGAGCGCGGCGTTGGGACCGTCGCGGCGCACGTAGATCAGGGCGCGCCGGCTGACGTGCACCAGCACCCAGCGCGGGTCCGCATCGAGAAAGGCGAGGGCGCGTCGCTGCGGCGCCATGTCGAGAAAGCCCGCGAGAAGCGCGGGCGGTTCGTGCTTCAT
>CAZYSW010000069.1:0-9320 GCA_964650105.1 uncultured Nannocystaceae bacterium | reverse complement strand
GCGGCGCCATGTCGAGAAACACCCACTCGATGCCGTAGCGCTCCACCTCCTGCGCGAACGCGCGTGGATCGGACAGCGCTCGACCGTAACGCTCGATCATCTCCACCGGATACACGAGGTCGGTCCGCCCATCGATGTAGACCCGGTGCTCGGGCCACAGGTGGTGGATCAAAAAGCCGCCGTAGCCGAACTCGTTGAACATCGGGCCCACGATCCGCAACGCCTCCGGAAGCTCCTTCACGAAGGCGACGCCGCGCTCCGCGAAGTGGGCGGGCGTCAGCCCCAGCGACGGTCCCGGAAACGGCCGCGTCACCTGGGCCGCCAGCGCGGCCAAAGCTCCGCTGACCGCCATCACCCGCCGCAGCGATCCCTCGAACGCCGGGGTCAGGCGGGCCAGCGCGGACGCTGCCGGCCCGATGCCGACGAGCGCCAGGTAGGGCAGGTGGCGCATCGATCCCAGGCCGACCACCAGCATCAGCCCCGCGAGGGCGGCATCCCAAAGGTCGCGCTCGCGCTGCACCAGCCGGAGCACGCCGCCCACCGCCACCAGCCCGATCACCGCCAGGCTCGCGGGCGTCAGCGCCCACAGCAGCCCGACCTCGACGGGCGCCCATTCGGTGATGAGCGCGTGGTGCCGACCCATCAAGGTCCAGGTCGTCGTCGCGATCGCCGTGCCGAACGGCGTGCACAGGCACCCCAGCGCCGACCCGATCGCCACCAGCGTGCTGCGTCGCCACGGACGTGCGCGCCCGAGCAAGAACGTCTCCACCATCTCCACGGCCGCCAGCGTGCCGATCAGCACCGGCAGCAACAGCGCAGCGCGATGCAGGTTCGCGTTGAGGATGGTCAGGGGGATCGCCCACACCAGCGTCGACGCGCCTCGGCGGTGGCGCTCGACGAGCAGCACGACCACGGCGGCCAAGAGCAAGGAGATCGTCGCCGCGCGTTCGGTGAAGCGAAACGACGCCGCGTCGGTCGCCAGCGCCACCGCGAGGAGGGCCAACGCCCAGGGCACCTTTCGCACCCGGTGCAGCGTCACCCACAGCACGACCGCGGTGCCGAGCAGCAGCGCCGCCTTGAAGATCACGA
This sequence comes from uncultured Nannocystaceae bacterium, assembly GCA_964650105.1. Taxonomy (GTDB): domain Bacteria; phylum Myxococcota_A; class Polyangia; order Nannocystales; family Nannocystaceae; genus CAZYSW01. Next base: position 8,231 of record CAZYSW010000069.1, on the reverse strand, counting down.
TCGTGCCCGATCCACCCAGGCTCCACAGCGCATACAGCAGCACCGCCGATCCGGCATCCTTCCACGGCCACGGTGCACCCGCGCGCGTGTGCGAGAAGATGTCGGTCGGCACCAGCGATCCGGTGGCCAGCATCTGCTCGCCCAACCGCATGTGCCACCACAGGTCGAGATCCACCAGCGGCCGCAGGCCGTGCCAAGCCAGCGCGGCGGTCAGCAACACCAGGGCGAGCGTCCGCGCCCAGCGGTCGGTGCCCGACCGCACACGCGCCTCGAGGGGCGATGCCTCGGTCCTCGCTCCCGCGTCGCCGACCGGGGATCGAACAGGCACGACGCGGCAAGCCTAACGAGCCGCGGCACACCCACGAAACGCGGGCTCGCTCGGCGGTCGAGCCGCGAGGGGGCAGGGGGCGAACCGGACCGCGCCCGGCGGGGTCCAAGCGACCGCACGGGTCCGGGAATGCGCCGGGGGTCGCCCCGGTTGGGCCTCGTCTCGCGGTCGCCTTCGACCGAAGCGACGAGCATGCAGCCCCAAAAAAACGCCTTGACGGGGTCCGGTGCCGCCTGTACTACTACAGGCGTAGTACTACAAGTGTAGTCGAAGCCCATGCCAGCCCCCCAGCTCAGCGACGTCCAGCTCGCGATCCTGCGGATCCTGTGGGACCGCGGGGAGGCCACGGCCGCCGAGGTCCACGAGGCGCTCGCCAAAGAGCACAAGGCGTTGGCCCCCACGACCGTGGCGACCATGCTGACCCGACTCGAGCGTCGGGGGCTGGTCGACCACCGCTCCCGCGGGCGCCAGTACGTCTACCGGGCGGAGGTCTCCGAGCAGGACGTACGCCGAACCATGCTCGGCCGGATCACCGACTTCTTCTTCGGGGGCGACACGACCGCGTTGCTCAGCCACCTGATGGGTGGCTCGGACATCGGGCCCGAGGAGCTGCAGCGGGTCAAGGAGCTGATCGCCGCCAAGGAGCGGCAAGACGAGGAGGAACCCGATGATCGCTGACGCCACGTTCGAGGTGCCCATGGAGATGACCGTCCTCACCTGGATCCTCACCTACGCGCTCCACAGCACGGTCCTCGTCGGCGCGGTCTGGGTCGTCACGTCCGTGTTCCGGCGCCTTTCGTTGCCCACCAAGGAGACGCTGTGGAAGGTCGCCGCCTTCGGAGGGCTCGCCACGGCGAGCCTGCAGATGGCCGCCGGGCTGGTGCCGCCGTGGGGGCACCTGTCGTTGCCCGCCGCCCTGGACACCGCACCCGTGACCGCCGCTCGCGAGAGCGTCGCCACGCCCGCCCCGGCGACCGAGCCCACCGTCGAGCGCAAGGTGATCCGCCACCGCGCCGGCGACCTCACGATCACCACCATCCGCGAGCGACGACCGACTCCGGCCGCCGCCTCCGTGGTGCCCTCCGACGTCGATCCCCCCGCGCCCGCGCAGCCCTCCTCGTGGCCGTGGGTGGTCCTCGGTCTGGTCGGGCTCGGCTCGGCGTTCGCGTCGATGCGCCTGGTGAGCGCCGCCTTTCGCCTCCGCAAGCAGCTTCGGGGACGGCGCGACGTCATCGAAGATCCGGTGCTGGAGACCTTCCTCGCCCTGTGCAATCGGGCGGGCCTGAAGAAGCGCGTACGCCTGTCGGCGACCCCCCAGCTCCGCGCTCCGGTGGCCTTGCACCGCCGCGAGGTCGTGATCCCCGAGCGGGCCATCGACGGCCTGACGCCCAAGCAGCAAGAGGCCATGCTCGCCCACGAGCTCGCGCACCTGGTGCGACGCGACACGGCGTGGTCGGTGGCGCTCGCCACCCTCGAAGCCGTCTTCTTCTTCCAGCCCCTCAATCACCTGGCCCGGCGCAAGGTGCAGGAACTCGCCGAGTACCAGTGCGACGACTGGGCGGCCAGGCTGACGGGGAGCGGCGTCCATCTGGCCAAGTGCCTCGCCGAGGTGGCGGCCTGGGTCGAGCACGCCGAGCCCGTTCCCCTGGCGGCGGCCATGGCCGATCGCGGCTCGCCCATCGTACGGCGGATCACCCGGTTGCTCGACGAAAAGCGCAAGCACGACCCCGGCCACTTCGCCACCCGCGCGGGGCTGTCGATCGCCGCGCTGGGGCTGGTGGTCGGGCTCGTGCCCGGCGTGATTCGGGCCTCGATGCCCACGGCCGACGCGTCCCGAAGTCGATCGACGGCGCCGACCCTGGCGGAGCATCGAGCGTCGCGCGGGGCCACCCTCGAAGACGTCGTCATCCACGACGAACGTGACGAACGCGGCATCGCGCGCTCCAACGTGCACATCGAGACCTCGGACGAGACGGTTCGGGTGGAGGTCGAGCACCCCGATCCGCCCGCGCCACCGCTTCCGCCCGAGCCGCCCGCGTCGTCGTTTCGCCTTCGCATCCACGGCGGGCTGAACATCGACGATCTCGATCTGGACTTCGATCTGGAATGGGACGACGGCGGATGGATGGCGTTCGGCCTCGACGACCTCGACGCGCTGTTCGACGGCTTCGACGACGATCCGCTGGGGGCCTTCGGCGGCGTGCAGCTCCACGGTTGCGGCTTTCCGTTCTCGCGCTGCGGATCGTGGGGCCCCGACGACGCGATCGCCCGGGCTCGAGCGCGGGCCGAGCGGGCGCAGGAGCGGGCCCATCAGGCCATCGAGCGCGCCCGCGAGCGCATGCAACGGCATCACGATCGCATGCAGCAGCCAGCCGAGCGCGCTCGCGAACGCGCCGAGCGGGCTCGCGAGCGGCTCGAGGCGCAGCGCCACGCGCACGACGGCACTTCCGCGGGCGGCTCGCTCGTCGAGCTGTGAGCGGCCGTGCCCCCGCGGCACGTCCGGGCGTCGCGCCGCAACCGCGCGGGCTCGTCCCCGGCCGTGCGCCCGGATCTCGGCGCCCGGCGAGCGCGAGCCCGGCTCGTGCTGCATAACGGTGCGGGTGAACCTTCATGCATCGCCCGGCACCGCGCTTCTGCTCGACGCGGCCGGGACCGTCCTGCAGCCGCGCGAGCCCGTGGCCCGCACCTACGCTCGCTTCGCGACCGCCCACGGGGCGCGATGCGACCCCTCGTCGGTCGAGCGAGCCCTCGCACACGGGATGGAGGCGTTCCGAGGCCTGCGCGCCCTCAGCCGAGACTGGCGGCCGTACTGGGCGGCGGTGATCCGCCACAGCACGGGATGCGACGCCCCGGGCCTGCTCGAAGATCTCTACGACCACTTCGCCCGGGGCGACGCCTGGGTGGTCGCCGAGGGGGCGGCCGACTGTTGCCGCGCGGTGCGGCAGCGGGGAATGAAGACCGCCATCGTCTCCAACTGGGACGTGCGACTGCGCGCGATCTTGGACCAGCTCGAGGTGTGGTCGTGGATCGATCTGGCGGTCATCTCCGCCGAGGAAGGGGTCGAGAAGCCATCGGCCGCCATCTTTCACCGGACCTGCGATCGCCTGGGGGTCGCCCCGGACCGGGCCGTCCACGTCGGCGACTCGCGGCGAAACGACGTCGAAGGGGCCCGGGCGGCGGGGCTGCACGCCTGGCACTTCGGGACCGACGTTCCGACCTTCCACGCCTTGCGAGCGCGGCTGCTCGCCCCGGCGACCTGACGCGGCGTCAGACGGTTCGCGAGGCGACGACACCGTCGGGTCCGAGGTCGACGGCCGAGATCACACGCGCGAACTGCGCGCTCGCAGCGGGGGTGGACCAGCCCACGATCCCGGACGTGTCTTGCAGGGGTCGAACATTGTCCCTTCCGGGGGACCGTCCGGCAGTTGTAGCCTGAACCGCCACGCCTCGAGGAGTTCCCATGATGTCCTTTCCGGCCTTCTCCCGTTTGTGTTCGGCGTCGATGCTCTGTCTGCTCGCCGGCTGTCTCGAGACGGGCAGCGGAGACACGGGCGGATCGACGGGCACGTTCGAGACCGACAGCGATTTCGGCACCGGAACCGGCGGCACCGGCAGCCCGACGACCGACCCGACCGCCAACCCGACGACCGATCCCACCGACCCCACCAGTCCGACGACCGATCCCACCGACCCGACGACCGATCCCACCGACCCGACCACCGACACCTCGGGCGACACTTGCGGCGCCGGAGGACGCATCGAGCACGCCTTCGCGGTCGCGCAGGACGACTGCAGCCACCACCCGTACGGGGGATTCCTCGACACCATGGGTGTGCTGGTGATCCTGGACGGCGAGATCGCGACCCTGGAGATCGTGGGCGGGCCCACGCTCGAGCCGGTGTCGGGTCCGATCGGCGACGACTGCTCGGTCGCTCTCCAGGGCTCGGGGACGTTCGCCGGTTACTCGGGCATCTCCGTGAGCTGGGACGGCTCGCTCTCCGACGCGGGATTCACCGGGACGTTGACCATCGGCCAAGACGGCCAGCTTCCCGGCGGCTGTCCGATCGCCTACGACGTCACGCCCGCGAACTGACGCTTCGCGAGCCGCGACCGAGCGGCACGCCCCGACCACCGACCCTCGTCGGCTCGCGGGTCGTGCCGCGCGTCGTCGTGACTCCGTCGTCGACCCGTGTCGTCGTCCCGGCGCCGCGTCGCTGCACGATCAGGGGCCGACCACGTAGCCCGGCACGAACGTGAGCGCCTCGTGTTGCCCCAATCCGGTGGCGACGAGCTGGCGCGTGTAGCCGTCGTCGGGATGGTAGGTGAACAGGTCGCCGCCGAGGTCGATGGCCCAGTACAGATCGCGCTTTGGGTCGTAGGCCAGTCCACAGTTGTTGATGAACCCCTCCTCGGAGAGCACGGCCATCAGCGATCCGTCCTGCCGATCGATCGTGAACAGCGTCCCTAGCCCGGCGACGATCGCGACGATCTGGTCGCGCTTGGAATCGTACGTCAGGCTGTGGGCCGGCGCGTCGGGGACTCCGACGAGCGCCGCCGTACCGTCGGTGCGATCCACCTCGTAGAACCCGAAGGGGGTCTCTCCGCCGCCGTACAGCGTGTTCGAGGAGGCGTCCCAGGCGAGGCCGAAGAGGTCCTCCACGTCGTGCACGCCGACCAGCGTCGCCGCCCCGTCGTCGATGTCCACGGTGTACAGGGCCCGCAGGGGCCGGCCGTCGACCATCCACAGCGTGTCCGTCGAGGCGTCCCACGCCAGGTCCCCGTACTCGAACGCGACCCCGAGCGAGCCGATGTCCTCGAACGCCAGCGTATCGGGGTCGAACGCCCGCAACATGTCATCGGTGGTCCGCACCGTGAGCAACGCTCCGGACGTGACGACGCACGCCGAGGTGTCGAACGTGCAGTCTTGCGAGCACGCGAGCGAGCCGGCGTCGAAGCCCAACGTGACGCAGGTCTGTCCGCCCAGGTCGGTGCCATCGCAGACCTCGTCGCCTTCGCGGGTGTCGTTGCCGCACGCGAAGCACGCCGAGGTGTCGAACGTGCAGTCTTGCGAGCACGCGAGCGAGCCGGCGTCGAAGCCCAACGTGACGCAGGTCTGCCCGGCGAGATCTCGGCCATCGCACAGCTCTGCGCCCTCGACCACGTCGTTGCCGCACGTGAACGTCGTGCACCCGCGCGTATCGATTGCGGTGCAGTCGTCCGTGCACGCCAGCGTGCCGGCGTCGAACCCCTCCGATGCGCAGGTGTGGCCGCCGAGGTCGGTGCCGTCGCAGACCTCGTCGCCGTCGACGATGTCGTTGCCGCACTCGGCCGCCGGCCCGTCGCTCGATCCATGCACTCGTTGAAGTGCGTCTTGGAGCGATTTACGGCGTGCTCGGGACCGGGACGCCGGGGTCCTGATGCCCTGGATTCGCGACACATCCCATGAAGTTTCTTCCTTTCAGGGTCCTGCTCATCTCTCGTCGGCCATCTTGGTGCTCTTCTTCTTGGTGCTCTTCGTCGGCGAAACACATCTTCTACGCGACGCTTTCCCCCGTGAGCGTGTAGCCCACGTGCATACGACATCGCCACACCGCGACGCCTCCGACACCCCCCGTGAGCAGCAGGTGGTACCGTCCCGTTGGCCGCCCTCCAACCCTTCCTTCGGTACCGACTGGAGGCATACACAGATGAGGATCCATCATCGGATTCGTCGGTCGGCAGGCCGTCCGCGCCCTCGTCGTCGGTCGCACCGTACGGATCGAACGTCTCCGAGCCGTCGGTTCCGTCCTCCGACGTCGTCGAGCCGCCGTCGGTCGAGCTCGACGGCGTCGGGTCGGGACATCCCCCCATCACCAGGAGTGCAAGGCGCAGAGCCCGTGGAACGGTCCAGGGTCCGAAGGCGTCGGTCTTTTTCGCGAGGGGGAAAGACGACCAGCGCAGTTTCGCGGACGGACGTGGGCGCGCGGCCTCGACCCGCGTGCGACGGCGCTGCGTCGTGCGGATGCCTGCAGGGTGTGTGGCGTGACGTCGCGCATATCTCGCGACTGACGGGTTTGCGTCGTCGTGGCCACGACGGTGCGGAGGCTCATGGCATGAGAGCAACGACCCTCGCTGGCGTGATCTCGCTCGCGGCCGGTTGCGCAGGTCCGTCGCGCGACGAGCCGACCACGGTCGGCGACACGACGCCCACCGACGACACCGGCTCGACCGACACCGACGATCAGGCCGACACCGACGCACCGGAGGAGACGGGCACCGAGGCGAGCGGCACGGACGCGAGCGGCAGCGACACCGCGATGGACGAGACGGGTTTCCCGGCACGTGTGAGTTCGTACCCGGCTGCCACGCACCCGCCGATCCCGAGACGGATCGCGGCCTCACCAGCGACGCGCCCGTCGGCTGCGGCGACGGGCCTTTCGCGCTGCGGGGCACCATCGCGGTGGCGAGCTTCGCCGATCCCGAGGCGCCCCGGTCCATCCCCCTGCTCGCAGATCTCGACGGCGACGGACATGCGGACCTGGTGGTGAACTTCCGCAAGGCCGCGGTGGGCCTGGTGTTCCCCGGCAACGGCGATGGCAGCTTCTCGCTGTCGCCCGCGCAGCTCGCCGGTGGCCTGTTCGCCGGCGGCTGGGGAGGTGACCTCGGGGACTTCGACGGCGACGGGCTGCTCGACGTGGTGCTGGGCGATCACGTTCGAGGCGCTCGCGCGTGGCGCAACACGGGCGCGTTGACCTTCGTCGAGTCGCAGGCGGGCCTGCCCGACGCCAGCGCGCTGTTTTCCGGAGCCGGCGTGGCCGACCTCGACGGCGACGGAAACCTCGACGCGCTGTTCGGAGCCGACCAGTTCGGCAGCGGGGTTCGCCTCTTTTACGGCGACGGCACCGGGTCCTGGTCCGAGGGCCCGCCCCCGCCGGTCGCCGCTCCCAGCGTCGGACACTACGCGTTCGCCGACGTGGACGACGACGGTGACCTCGACGCGTTCGTGTTCGGTGCAGGGGGCGGTGCCTCGATCACCGCCTACGTGCTCCGCAACGACGGCGGCACCTTGTCGGCGCTCGCCCAGCTCCCGGGCGGTGGACCGCCGGGACCGCTCGCCGATCCGCTCCAGGGATCGATCGGCGACGTCGACTGCGACGGGGCGTCGACGTCGGTGGCAGCATCTATCTCGCGCAGGGCTCAGGGCCTGGACGCTCGGGGCTTCCGTCGACGCAGCCGAGATCGCGCACCTCGCCGACATGAACGGGGACGGTCACCTCGACCTGGTCACCCACGACATCGCCACCGGGCTCACCCTGTACCTCGGCGACGGCAGCGGATCCACCTGGGTGCTCGACGACACCGCGGGCCTACCCGGCGCCACCGATGCGCTCGGTCGACCGATGACCGACGCCTACGGCATCGACATCGCCGACCTCGACGGCAACGGCTCCCTCGACATCGTCCGTATCGCCAGCTACGACGACGAATTCACCGTCGAAGCATGGGTCCGCTAGCCCCAACCGACGATGCCCTTCATCACCCGTTCTCGACCTGCGAAGTTCGGCGAGGACGAGAGGCGGTCGGAGCCGGCGGAGTTCTCGACCTGCGAGCTTCGGCGTGGATTTCGAGTGTGGCGCCCCGAGCGGCGTCGTTCCGATCAAACGGGGGGCTCGAAGTAGACGGTCACTTCGGATCCCGCCGGGATCGGCCCCGGCGGCGTGTCCTGCATGACCGCGATGCCGCTTCCGACCGCGCGCAGGCGGACGTCGACGGCCTGCGCGGCGTCGAGGGCCTCCGCCAACGTCAGCCCGGTGAAGTCCGGCAGCCCCCCGGTGACCACCGTGGGCCCGCGGCCGGGCAAGTCGGGCTCGACGTCGCGCAGCGGCGTGAAGCCCTCGGCCAACACGGTGCTGTCGGCCAGAAG
>CAZYSW010000068.1:14980-17027 GCA_964650105.1 uncultured Nannocystaceae bacterium | reverse complement strand
GCATGGAGAAGCTCGCCTCCGAGCTTCTCGCCGACATCGACAAAGAGACCGTCGACTGGGTCCCCAACTACGACGAAAAAGAGCTCGAGCCCAGCGTCCTGCCCACTCGCATCCCCAACCTCCTGCTCAACGGAGCGGTGGGCATCGCGGTCGGCATGGCCACCAACATCCCGCCGCACAACCTCACCGAGATCATCGACGCCACCATCGCGCTCATCGACAAGCCCGACTCCGACATCCGCGACCTCCTGCAGATCGTCAAGGGTCCGGACTTCCCCACCGGCGGCCAGATCATCGGCCGCAGCGGGATCATGCAGGCCTACGCCACCGGCCGCGGCAGCATCACCATCCGTGCCCGCGCCGAGATCGAAGAAGACAGCAAGGGGCGCGAGGCGATCGTCATCACCGAGATCCCCTACCAGGTCAACAAGGTTCGCCTCATCGAGCGCATCGCCGATCTCGTCCGCGACAAACGGATCGAGGGCATCGCCGACGTCCAGGACTACAGCGACCGCACCGGCATGCGCATCTGGATCCAGATCAAGCGCGACGCCGCGGCCCAGGTGGTCCTCAACCGGCTGTACAAGATGACCGATCTGCAGACCTCGTTCGGGGTCAACATGATCGCCATCGTCAACGGTCGGCCCCAGGTCCTGACCCTCAAGGACGCGCTCGAGCACTTCCTCGACCACCGGCGCACGGTGGTGATTCGCCGCTCGCGGTTCGAGCTGCGCAAGGCCATGGAGCGGCGGGAGATCGTCGAGGGCCTGGGCGTCGCGGTCGATGCCATCGATCGCGTCATCGCCATCATCCGGGGCTCGCGCGACCCCGAAGTCGCGCGCCAGGCCCTGATGGCCGAGCCCCTGCAGGGCTTCGCCGCCTTCCTCGAACGCTGTGGTCGCCCCGCCGAGGAGGTCGAGGCCGCCCGCGCGGGCCCCTATCACCTCAGCGAGCGCCAGGCCAAGGCGATCCTCGACATGCGGCTGCAGCGGTTGACTGGCCTCGAGCGCGAGAAGATCGAGACCGAGTTCCGCGAGCTGTCGGCCGAGATCGCCCGCCTCGAAGCCATCCTCTCCGACAGCTCGCTGCTGATGCAGGTCATCCACGACGAGCTCGTGGCCATCCGGCACGAGTACGGCGATCCCGAGGGCCAGACGGCCGGTGACGGCTCGCCCGGCTCCCGCGGCTCGCGTCGCACCGAGATCCTCGAAGAGGAGGGCGAGATCGAGCCCATCGATCTGGTCGCCGACGACCCCATGGTCGTCATGCTCACCCGCAACGGCTACATCAAGCGCCTTCCCGCCGAGGAGTATCGGGTGCAAGCCCGCGGTGGCAAGGGCGTCAAGGGTGGGGGCGGACGCGACTCCGACGACTTCGTCACCTCGGTCTTCGGCGCCAGCGCCCACGAGACGATCCTGTTCTTCACCGACACCGGCCGCGTCTATCGCAAGCGCGTGTTCGAGATGCCGCTGGGTCGCCGCGACAGCCCGGGCAAGGCCGTCGTCAACTTCCTCGAGCTCCGCCCCGAGGAGCGGATCCTCGAGATGGTCTCGTACCGCGAGGAGAAGGTCAGCGAGGACCACTACATCGTCACCTGCACCGCCAACGGCTACATCAAGCGCACCAGCTTGTCGGAGTTCGCCAACATCCGCACCACCGGCCTCATCGCCGTGAGCATCGACGAGGACGATCGCCTCATCGGGGTTCGCTTCACCGACGGCAAGCAGCACATCATGCTCAGCTCCGCCAACGGCATGGCCATCCGCTTCGACGAGAACGAGGTGCGCCCGATGGGCCGCAACGCGCGTGGCGTCCGCGGCATGGGCCTGCGCGAAGGCGATCAGGTGGTGGCCATGAACGTCCTCGACGTCGACGCGGAGTACGACGTCCTCACCCTGTGCGAGAACGGCTACGGCAAGCGCACGCCCGTCTCCGAGTACCGCCCCCAAAGCCGCGCCGGCCTGGGTCTCATCACCATCAAGGTCAGCGAGCGCAACGGCAAGGTGGTCGGTAACCTGCTCGTGCGATCCGACGACCAGGTCATCGT
>CAZYSW010000068.1:7460-14970 GCA_964650105.1 uncultured Nannocystaceae bacterium | reverse complement strand
ATTCGCACCCCGGTCGACGGCATCAGCGTGCTCGGCCGCAACACCCAGGGCGTCCGCATCATCCGCATGGGTCCGGGCGAACGGGTGGTGGCCCTCGCCCGCATGGTCGACAGCTCCGACGAGAACGACGTGCAGGAGGCCGACGCCGGCGATACCGACGACGAGCCCGAAAGCGGCAACGCCGGTCCCAACGGTCCCGACGGCCCCGACGCGCCCGCCGACGCCTGATCGCCGCCCGAGGGTCGGGGCCGCCCGGCACCGCTTCGGGCGCGCCCTCACGCGTGGGCGCGGCGTACCCGAACGCCGACCGGCCCGCGCCTACCCGGCCATCTTCCGGCGCACCCGTTCGAGCCGAGCCTCGGCCGCCGCGTCCCCCAGGCTCTTGGCCTTGGCGTACTCGTCCTTGGCGCGGTCGTAGTTGAAGATCTTGAAGTACGCGTCGCCCAGCCGGATGCGATAGCTGCCCACCCGCGGTGCCAACGAGACCGCTCGCCGGGCGTATCGCACCGCTCGCTCGTAGGACCCGTTCTCGAACGCCACCTGCGCCAAGCCGTCCAGCGCCTGGTGGTTGGTGTGGTCGGCCTGCAACGCCCGGAAAAACAGCGACTCGGCCTTGTCGCGCTGCCCCGATCGCAGAGCCTGCAGGCCCTCTTTGGCCAGCGCCTTCGATCGCTCGACGTCTCGCTTCGAACGCGGCGCCTCGTCGAGCGGCGCGTCGGCGGCCAGCTCGTCGACCGCCGTGGTCTCCTGGGCCTTGGGCGCGACCGCCTTCTTCTTGCGACTCGCATCCACCACCTTCGAGCGGTCGTGCTCCTGCTCGATGAGCTGCTTGATCTTCAGGTCGGCCTGGACCCCCAGCGCCTCGACCTCCTCCTCCAGGGCCCGCAGCTTGCGGACCCGCTCCTCGTCGTTCTCCTCGGCGAGCGCGACCAACGGCTTGCTCGCCGTGAGTTCGGCCTCCGTGAACTCCAGCCGGGCGGCCTTCTCCCGCAAGGCGACCAGCTCTCCGGGAGTGACCGGGGCGCGCGTTCGGGCGTGTCGATCGTCGGGCCGAAACAGCAGCGCCGCGATGTAATAGTCGACCGCGAACGGACGCCCTCCGGGCCGATCCCAGTACCGATCCCCCAGCCGATTGAGCGTGTCGGCGAACTCGTCGCGCAGCTCGGCGGCGTGCTTGCGAGCCTGCGCCCCATGCTCGACCTCCAGCGCCTCCAGGGCCAGCACCTCGGTGTACGCGGTGGACCGCTGCGGTGCGTCGGGCGACGGATACACCAGCTCGGCCCGAGCCGCCGCATCCTTGGCCGCCTCGATCCGCGCCACGATCTCCGGCGGGATCGCCTGCGTGGGTGCCTCCTCGACGCGCGTCCGCCCCCACGTCAGCCATCCCCCCGCGCCCAGCAGCAACAGCGCCGCCACGCCCCCCCAAAGCCACCGACTGCGCGACCGCGTGCGGCCGTGCAACCGCGACCCGAACGCCCGCACCAGGGCCTCCCGACGGTCGGGCTCCACGTCCGGCAACGGGAGATCGTCCCAGGCCGTCTCGATCTTCGCCGCGATCTGGGCCTCGCACAGCGCCGCCTCGAGGTCGCGCATGTCGTCCCAGCGCTCCTCGGGCCGCTTGGCCAGACACCGCAGCACCACCCGCTCGAGCGCCGGATGGACCGACACGCTCGGATTGGCCTCCGCAAACGGTCGCGGCGGCTTCGAGCGATGCTTCTGCAAGATCTGAAAGATCGTGTCACCCAAAAAGGGCGGGACCCCACACAGCAGGTGGTAGGCCATCGCCCCCACCGAATACACGTCGAGCCGGCGGTCGAACGACGACCCGGTCACCTGCTCGGGCGACATGTAGATCGGGGTGCCCTCGAGCTGCACCCGGGTGCGCCCCGCCTCGGAGAGCACGGCCGCCACCCCGAAGTCGACCAGCTTCACGGTATCGGGCCGCCCACCCTCCAACAGCATCACGTTGCCCGGCTTGACGTCCCGATGCACGACGTTGGCGTCGTGCGCCGCGGCCAGTCCCTTGCAGACCTGCCGCAGGATCGGCAACAACCGCTCGGGCGCCATCGGCCCTTCCGACAGCGTCCGCGCCAGGCTCTTGCCCCGCAAAAGCTCCATCGCGAACCACAACCGCCCATCGGGAAGCTCCCCGAAGTCGTAGATCTCCACGATGTTCGAGACGTGCCCGCCCGAGCTCGACGCCGCGCGAGAGACCGCCCTGGCCTCCTCGCGAAACATCTTGGCCCGCCGCGACCCCGGCTTGGCATCGGCCCGCAGGATCTTCAGGGCCACCCGGCGCTCGAGATCGATGTGGCTGCACTCGTAGACGACCCCCATCCCCCCCTCGCCCAGCCACCGCTCGATGCGGTAGCGCGTCGAGGGCACGATGTCGCCCGGGGTGAGGCGGACGACCTCCTCCTCGACCACGTCGAAGGGGCTATGCTCGTCCTCGCCGGCGTGCTCGGGCTCCGACAGCGTCGAATCCTGGCCTTGCGAGCGGGCACGCTCGCTTCCCCGCCGGCCGGGCCGGCTCGCATCCTCCACGATCTCGGACGCCACGAAGCGAGATCCAGCATGTCCCATCCGGCGAGCGATGGAAACATCACGCCCCGCCTTCACCCCGCAAAGAGCCTCGAAAACACCGTACACCGCGAGCTGCGGCCGAGAAGCCCAAACACCGGTCGAACCATCGCCCCCTCGACGACGTCCCTCGCCCGCAACGACGGCAAGGTACCAGACCGAAGAAACATCCAGCGTCGCGACCTCTTCGTGTCCGGTACCAACGTCCCCATCACCGCGACGCCATCGGCCGTGCCCGCTCGTCGAGCACCTTCGAGCGTTGCCCGTCCCCGCCCTCGAGCGCTGCCCGTCCCCGCTCGATCCCATTTCACGGTGGGCTGCTAAGATCGTCGCGATGCTCGTCGTCTGGGGTGCAGCGGCGGTCGCCGCCGCGATGGCCGTCGGCGGGCCCCGGGCCACCGCCCCGACCGACGACCTGGCCGGCCGAACGGTCGCGCTGCCCCTGCACGCCGACGACGACGTCCCGGCCCTCGATCGCGCAGCTCTCGACGAGCGCTTCGAGGCCGGCCTGACGCGCTCGGGCTTCGAGCTCCGACGGGCGCCGAGCGACCACGGCTGCACGTCGCCCACCTGCTTCCGAGACGTCGCCGTCGCCCGCGACGCGGCGACCGTCACCGGAGCCGAGGTCACCGTCGACGGTCCCGACTATCGCGTGCGCACCTACGTGATCTCCGGCCAGACCGGAGAGGTCGTGGTGGAGATCGCCGACGTGTGCGAGATCTGCGGGATCGGAGAGGTCGGCGACATGGTCGAGGGCCTCGCGGCTCGCCTGCGCCCCAAGCTCGAGAACGCGACCGCACCCGCCCGCCTGCTCGTCGAGAGCGACCCTCCCGGGGCCATCGTCCGGATGGACGGTCGCGTCCTCGGCACCACCCCGCTGGACGTCGCCGTGCCACCCGGCAAGCACGAGATCGAGGTCGGCAAGGAGGGCTACTTGCCGTCCCGTCGGGCCGTCGAGCTCACGCAGGGCATCGACGCGACCTACACCTACGCCCTGGCCAGACGCACGCGGATGCCCGGCTGGGTGCCCTGGGCCACCCTGGGCGTGGGCCTGGCCGCCACGGCTGGTGGCATCGCCCTTTTGGTCATCGACGAGGATCCGATCGAGCGGGACTGCAACCCGGACGTCGACGGCCGGTGCCAATACCTGCACGACACGCTCGCGGGCGGAGCCGTGCTGACCGCCTCGGGCCTCGCGCTCACGGCCACGGGCGTGGGGCTCGTGGTGTGGCGCTCCAAACGGGTCAGCATCGGCGCGTCGGCCAATGTACGCCACCGTGGCCTGCGCCTGACCGCCCGATTTTGATCGCACGCCGGCGCCCGATCAGCCGCCGCCGCAGATCCCCTCGATGCACAGCACCGCGGGCTTGCAGTCGGGATTCTTCTGGCACTTGTCCCCCGGCTCGCCCGCATAGCAGATCCCGTCGTCCCCACAATGACGGGATCCCTCGGTACAATCCTCCGAGCTCTCGCATCGATCTCCGACATTGCCGTCCTGACAGAACCCGTCGGGGTTGCAGATCGGTGCTTCGTCGCTGCAATGGTCGTCGGCGTCGCACGGATCACCCTCGCCGCCGTCCTGACACGTCCCCCCCGGGCCACAATACGGCGCCGTCGCCCCGCAATGCGTCGGAGCCGTGCATGGATCGCCCTCGACCCCCGCCTGGCAACCCTCCGGTCCACAGATCTCACCGTCGCCGCATCCCCAGCCCTCCGGTGCGCACGCGGAGGACTCCATCGTCGTCGCGCCGCTCTCGTCGGTCGGCCCCATCGCATCGTCGCCGCCGGAGTCGTCCGTCCCGCTCGGCGCCGTCGCGGGACCCAACCAGTCCGGATTGTCCTGCCTGCACGCGGCGAACACCAGCAGCACCGCGACCAACGACGGACGCATCGCGCCATTATCCTCCCTCGCACCCGCCTTGTCACGCCGCACGATCTGCACGATGCGTGACCTCGTCGGGTTGCTCACCGGATCGGGACGGGTCAGACCCCCGACGATCCTTGGTCCTCGTGACGACACCCCGGCCGGGCCCTCCCGCACCGCGCCATTCGGGGCGGGCGGACTTTCGTGAACCGACGAGATCCGCAACGACGTTCGCGACAATCGAATCGTGCATGTTCGCGGGTGCACGCACATCGTGAGCAAGGACGCGGCGTCCGACCTCGACTTCGGGCGGCAACGCCCTACGTTGTCGACGTGAGCGAGACCGAGCTGGATGTTGCGTTGTCGGCCGCCCGGGACGCGGCCATCCTCTTGCGCGCGCTATTGCAGGACCGCGCCCGGCTGCGCAACGGCGATGCGCTCGAGCCGAATCCGGTCACCACGGCCGATCTCGCCGTCCGAGCGCTCGTCCACCGTCGGCTGGCGCCGGTGCTCGACGACCTGCCGCTGGTCACCGCCGCCGATGCGGTCACACCCCCCACCAGCGCCGCGCTGCTCGACGCCATCGCGAGGACGCTGCGGCCGACCTGGCCCGACGTCTCTGCCGAAACGCTCGCCGAGCTCCTCGCGAGGCCCGTCGGTGCCACGAACAGCCCCGCGTACTGGACCCTCGACGTCATCGACCGCACCGACACCTTCGTCGAGCCGCGGCACCACACCATCGGCATCGCCAAGGTCGTCGCCGGTCGTCCCGTGCTGGGCGTGCTCGGCTGCCCCCTGCTCTCGCCGGAGGCCACCGTGCCGACCCACCAGACCGGCGGGGTCCTCCTGTTCGATCGCAACGGTGCCGCATGGCAGCGGTGTCTCCACCACGACGCCCCCGACCGCAAGCTGTCGGTCGACGACGCCGTGCCCGGCCCGTGCGTCGTCACGCATTCCAGCGAGCCGCACCACAGCCGCATCGGCGACGTGCACCGCGTGCTCGAGCACACCGGCCGGAAGTGGCGGGCGGTGCCGGCCGACGGTCAGCTCGAGTACGTGCTCGTGGCCCGTGGCGACGCCCACGTCTACATGCGCATCCCCGTGCGACCCGACCAGCTCGAAGCGGCCTGGCGCCACGCCCCGGAAGCGGCCTGGCGCCACGCCCCGGGCATCGCCATCGCCACGGCGGCCGGAGCGAGGGTGACCGACCTGCACGGCAGGCCGCTCGACTTCACCGAGTCCGTCGGCTCGCGCGACAACTACGGAATCCTGGTCTGCGAACCGGCTCTGCACGCCGAGCTCCTCGGCGCGCTGTCCAGCCTGGGCTTCGATCACCCGTGATCGACGTCGCGAGATCGGCTCGCCGACCCGCCGACACGCATCGCGCCACCGCGATCGCTCGCGCGCACCGGGGCGCACCGCGCAATCGGTGAGCTCGCGTGGGGAGAGAACGCCGTCGGTGGCGCGGTCCAGGCCGAGAAGGCCCTTCGCGCACCGCGGGGCTTTCCGAGACCGCGCCGGGTCCCGCGACCGCCTCGGCTGGTACTCTCGCCCGCGACGATCATGAGCGCAGACGCATCCGATCCGCAGGCGCCCCCCACGGCAACCCCCGATCCTCGTGACGGTCGCGCGGGCACGCAGAGCCGAGCCCTGCTCGAGGCCGCACGACGGGTGATCCCCGGGGGCGTCAACAGCCCCGTGCGGGCCTTCGCCGCAGTCGGCGGCGAACCGCCGTTCATCCGCAAGGCCGCGGGCGCCCACCTGGTCACCGTCGACGGCGTCGCCCTCGTCGACTACGTCGGCTCGTGGGGCCCCGCGCTGCTCGGGCATGCCCACCCCGAGGTCGTCGACGCCGTCACCAAGGCCGCCCGCGACGGCCTGAGCTTCGGCGCGGCCACGGCCGCCGAGATCGAAATGGCCGAACGCCTGTGCACCATGGTCCCCGGCCTGCGCGGCGGCATGGTCCGCCTGGTCTCGTCGGGCACCGAGGCCACCATGAGC
The DNA here is from genome assembly GCA_964650105.1 of uncultured Nannocystaceae bacterium. Taxonomy (GTDB): domain Bacteria; phylum Myxococcota_A; class Polyangia; order Nannocystales; family Nannocystaceae; genus CAZYSW01. The sequence goes on along the minus strand of CAZYSW010000068.1, from coordinate 8,525 downwards.
GCGCTCCGCCTCGCCCGCGGCTACACCGGCCGCGACAAGATCGTCAAGATGGATGGCGCCTACCACGGTCACGCCGACGTCTTGCTGGTGGCCGCCGGCTCGGGTGCGGCGACGCTCGGCATCCCCGGCTCGGCCGGCGTGCCGCCCAGCGTCGTCTCGCAGACCCTCGTGTGCCCACACAACGACGCCGACGCGCTCGAAGCCCTCTTGCGGCAGCACGGCAAGGACATCGCCGCGGTCATCCTCGAGCCGGTCGCCGGCAACATGGGGTGCGTCCCGCCTCGACCCGGCTACCTGCAGCGCGTCCGCGAGCTCACCGCGGCCCACGGCGTCGTCCTCATCTTCGACGAGGTCATGACCGGCTTCCGCCTCGGCCGTGGCGGCGCCCAGGAGCTCTACGACGTGACCCCCGACCTCACGACCCTCGGCAAGATCGTCGGCGGCGGCATGCCGGTCGGCGCCTACGGGGGGCGTGGCGACATCATGGAACGCGTCGCGCCGCTGGGCCCGGTCTACCAGGCAGGCACGCTCAGCGGGAACCCGCTCGCCGTCGCCGCGGGCCTCAAGACCCTCGAGCTCATCGAGCGCATGCCGCCCTACGAGCAGCTCGACGCCGCCGCGGCTCGCCTGGCCCACGGCCTCGAGGAGCGTGCGAGGGAAGCGGGCGTGTCCTATACCAGCAACAGAGTAGGCTCGATGTTCACGGGCTTCTTCCAGGACGGCCCCGTGTGGAGCTACGCCGACGCCAAGCGCAGCGACGTCGCGCGCTTCGCCCGCTTCCACCACGAGATGCTCGCGCGCGGCGTCTACCTGCCGCCCTCGCAGTTCGAGGCCGCCTTCGTCTCCACGGCCCACGACGACCGCATCATCGACGAGACCCTCGCCGCCGCCACCGAGGCCTTCGCAGCCGTCGCCGCGGAGGACGCGTGACGCAGCCCCCTCCCAAGCAGGCGGCCTGGTACCGCTACACCGACGCGGCCTCCATCGACATCGAGATCGCGGTCGCGGTGGCGCTGTGCACCGTGGGCGGGTATTACCTCGAACGCTACGTCACCCACTGGTCGC
>CAZYSW010000068.1:0-7450 GCA_964650105.1 uncultured Nannocystaceae bacterium | reverse complement strand
GGTGCTGGTGGGGGTGCTTGCCGCCGCCAAGGCCATCATGAGAACCGCCCGCACCTACAAGCGCCAGATCACCGAGTCGGCGCCCACCGACGCCTCGCAGCCCACCGACCGCGAGCCCGACGCGGCCTCGCCCGGAGCCGATCGATGATCGAACCTGCCCGCCTTCTGCGGCGCGCGCTGGTGTTCACCGCCCTCTCGGCCGGCGGCACCAGCGTGCTCGCGCTGTTGGTGTGGGGCGGCCCGATGGCGCTCGGCGTGATGCTCGGTGCCCTGGTCGGCCTGGCCAACCTGTGGCTGCTCGCCCGCACGCTCTCGGGCCTCATCGCCAACGCCGAGCAGCACCGCCCCCCGCCGGGCCGCAAGTGGTCGCTGCCGCTGGCGCTCGTGGTGAAGTGGCCGCTGCTCATGGCGGCGATCGGCGTCATCATTCTGTATCTGCCGGTGCGCCCCGAAGGCGTGGCCGTCGGCGTCGTCCTGTCGCTCGCCGCCGCGTCGATCGCCGCGCTGCCGGGCTCCGAACGCCGCCGCGCGAAATGAGAACGCCGTCCGCGGCGGCGCCGACCGGGCGCGAGACCGAAACGATGCTCGAGCCCTTTGCAGCGTCGGGCAACGCAGCCGGCGTCGGCGGAGGACCGTGTCGTCGCCCCCGCGGGAGGTCGCCGATGCCCTGCCCGGGGCGACCCGCCGCCGGCCCCCCGACGACCGCATCGCCCGTCTTCGCGGTCCCGCGAGATCTCACGTCGCGCTGACGCGGACCGGGCGCGCGATCTGTCGGCGGGTCGCCGCGGGCTCGATCCAGGGCGGCCGCGAAGACCCCTTTCGCACCCGTTTTTGCGGGGTTGCACCCCGCCGAGTCCAGCTTGCACCCGCACCAATCCTTTGGTACATGCCCGCCGACCCGAGCGGCGTTCAAACGGCTCGAAGAAGCCCGCGAAAGCCTTCTCTCGGCGCGGAAAGCCAACGATGGGCGACCACGACACCTGGTACACGCTCCTGCCGTTTTGGCACGATCTGGAGCACGCCTTCGAGGACGGCCTGCGCCGCGACTGGCGGGCCCTGGTGTTCCAGGACACGCACTTCACCCTCGTCCACGTGATGGGGGGCCTGATCGCGGCGGTCCTCATCCTGGTGGCGACCTTGCGTTGGCGCTCCGCGCTCAATGACGAGACCCGCGGCATCGTGCCGCCCGCCCGGCTCACCCTCGCGGCGATGCTCGACGGCATCGTGGGCGCGGTCTACAAGCTCAGCGTCGACGTGATGGGCGAAGAGGATGCCAAGCGCTTTCTCCCCATCGTCGGGACGCTCGGCCTGTTCATCTTCTGCTGCAACATCCAGGGCCTGGTGCCGGGCTTTTTGCCACCCACCGACACCCTCAAGACCAACCTGGCGCTGTCGCTGTTCGTCTTCTTGCTGTATTTCACGCTGGGGCTGATTCGAAACCCCAAGCACTTCTTGGGCGAGTTCCTCGGCCCCAAGATCGGCGGCTTCCCCTGGCTGTTCCCCCTCTTCCTCGTCGTCGAGACCGCCAGCCACATCGCGCGTCCCGTCTCGCTGTCCCTGCGCCTGATGGGCAACATCCTCGCCGATCACAAAGTCGTGGTCGCCATCGCCTCGCTCATCGCGCTGCTCGTCCCGGTCCCCTTCTTGTTGCTCGGGGTCATGGTCGCCATCGTCCAGACCCTGATCTTCACCCTGCTGACCATCATCTACATCGGCCTGGCGATCCATCACGCCGAGGGCCACTGAACGAGTTTCGAAAAGTTTCGAAGTGAGGACATCATGAATCAGCGCATCGCCAAGCTCGCCGCGTTTGCCACCGCCTTCCTGCTTCCGACCATCGCCCTGGCCGCTCCGGGTGCCGCGGGTGGACCGAACGACGGTCTGTTCGCGATCGCCATGGGCCTGGGTATCGCCATCGCCGCCTTCGGCTGCGGGCTCGGTCAGGGCCGCGCCGCCAGTGCAGCCCTCGAAGGCATCACCCGCAACCCCAACTCCGCCGACAAGGTGTTCACGCCGATGCTCCTGGGCCTCGCCTTCATCGAGTCCCTCGTCATCTTCACCTTCGTCATCGCCTTCATGATCTTCGGCAAGTTCGGTACCTGATCGCGCCGCGAGGGTCTCGCGCGGGTCCACGCTCCGGCCGACCCTCGCGCTCGCCCTCGCGACGTTCCGCGGACCGACGCACGCGACTGGAGAGGAGTTGCCCACCCCCCGGGCAGCTCCTCTTTTTCGTCGAACCCCCGCGTGCGAGCCCCCGGCGCGCGACCGTGCCTCGACGCCCAGGGGACCACCGCGCGAGCACGCCCCATCGGCGTCGCCGGGTACCGACGTCGCCCACACCGTGCGTCGCCTCGCACCCCCTCGGCCTGCGCCTGGCGATTTCGCACGCCCCTCGACACGGCCGCGATCTCGCCCGTCGCGGCGGCCCTGCCCAGCCTGCACGGCACCGCGCGCAACCGCTCGGTGTGCTCCCCGTCTCGTCCCGGGGCGTCCGAGCGTCTTTCGGGGTCGACGCCCGCAAGGGCGGGCAGGCACACTCGGGGCCTGCTTTGGCCAAGGCGACCCGCACGGCGCCCCACAAGGGACACGATCCATGAAACGAGCCGCCCTCTTTTTCGTCAGCGTCCTCGCGCTCGGCCCCCTCTCCTGCCTCAAGGCCGATCAGACCGGCAAACGCGCCTCCGGGCAGAGCCGGCTGATGGATCAGACCTTCGCAGGCCAGAACGCCTGCAACCCCGACAACCACCTGCGGCCCTTCATCATCGAGTGGGACGCCACCGACATGTCGAGCTTCGAGGCGATTGCCGCCAACGACATCGTCGTCGTCCGCTACGAAGGCTGCTCGTTGACCGTGCTCGAGGAATGCAGAAACGACAGCATCCGCGGCTCGCAGGGATCCTACAAGCCACCCGAGTGGACGTCGGGCTCCCTCGAGACCATCGACATCTCCAACGAAGGTGAGCTGTACGCCAAGCTCCCCCTCGGCAGCGCCTCGCTCGGTGGCCGCGTCAGCGGCGGCGAGAAGTTCCACATGGAGTACTACGTGGCCGGCACCCGCACCGCGACCCGCGACGCGGTCTACACCGCCGACCTGGCCGACAACCCCGGCTGCGAGGGTGCCACCCACTTCGTCTATGGCTACAACCTCGGCGCCTTCGCCCTGGGGTCGGCCGCCGAGCTCAACACCACGGTGGGCGGGAGTGTCTACGGCTTCGGTGCCGGCGGCTCGACCTCGAGCAAGAACAGCGCCGAGAAGAAGGGCGGCGATCTGGCCACCTGCAAGTCCGACAGCGCCACCGAGGTCCAGGGCTGCAAGGCGCCCATCCGCCTCACCCTCCGCAAGATCCGCGAAGGCGAGAACCCCGAGCAGGAGGCCATGCGGGCGCCCGACACCGAGGAGTCGCTCAACGCCGCCGGGGCTCTCGCCGCCAAGCTCGAGATGAGCGACGAGGCCAAAGCCCACGCCGACGCCGCGGTGGCGAAGATGAACTCCGGTGACGGCAAGGGTTGCCTCAAGGAGCTCGATGCGCACGCCAAGCTCGACCCCAAGAACGCCTCCACCAATCCGAGCAGCGTCTACGCCCTGTTTCGGTCTCAGTGTCTGATGCAGGCCGGGAAGTGCGACGCAGGAAAGCAGCTCGCCCGCCAGTATTACGAGAAAACGTCGCTTCAACAGTACGGACCCGAGCAGATCGACAGGACCGTCGACGGGATGGTGAGCTTGTACTGCCAGGGCAAGATGAGCGACCGCGACCGGGTCCTCGCAGCCTTCACCGAGCTCTCCAAGGGGGCGAACATCACCAAGAAGGACCCCAAGTTCTGCAAGGAACACCACGACATCCTGACCAAGCTCGGCCCCAAGGTGAAACCCAAAGACGAGGAGGACTGGACGATCGTCAACCTCGAAAAGAACGTCGGCATCATGGCCGCGATGTGCTACGGCCGCGCGGGTGACTGCGCGACCGCCTACAAGGTCTACGTCGACTTCATGGTCAAGGATCGCCCCGACGCCTTCGCGAAGACCCCACCCGACCAACTCAAGGAGATCCTCCGCCCCGCCTTCGAGTCCACCGTCCCCAAGTGCAAGGGCAAGTGACGACCCCCTTCGCGCGTGACGGCGTCGCCCTGTTCACGCCGCACCGTCGGGCTCTCCACCCGGGGAGCCCGGCGCCCGACGCCCAACGGTGAATCCCGTGCCCCGTGACGACGTCGTCTCGTCTCGCATGACCGCCGCGTCGACCGCCACGGCCCTTCTCGCTTTCGGCATGCTGGTCGGGGCGTGCGACCCGCGACCCACCGACCGCGTCTCCAGCAGCCCCGGACAGGAGGCGACCTGCCCCTCCTGCAACTGCGTCTGCGAGTGCAAGGTCGCCGACGACGACGGCCGGCTCGCCCGGTCCTCGCAGTCCGACATTGCCGACATCGTCGCCTCCGCCGCCCGCAAGATGAACCACGGCGACGGCGAGGGTTGCCTCGCCGACCTCGATCGCGTCGAGGCGCGCGACCCCAAGATGGCCGATCGCCTCGCCGGCACCCGGGGCCCATGCGAGATGCTCGGCGGCAAGTGCCAGGAGGGCAAGGAACGGATCGCCCGCTGGTACGAGGTCGAGACGGCCATGACCCCCGAGCGCGCGGCCGTCACCGCCGAACAGCTCGGCTCCATGCGTTGCCGCGGTGGCAACTCCAGCGATCGCGATCGGGTCCTCGTGGCCCTCTTCAACCTGCAAGACGGCGCCTACATGAACACGCGCGACCCGAGCTTCTGCCAGGAGAACCTCGACGTCGCCCGCAGTCTCCTCCCTCGCGTCACCCCCACGGCCGGCCCCGACGACAGCCAGATCACCGGCGGTGCCCAGGCCCTCTTCTTCACCGCTGCGAGCTGCTTCGCCCGCGCGGGCGACTGCGACAAGGCCTTCGCCGTCTACCGCGACCTCTTCCCCGCCGCCGGCCTCGCCTCCATCCCCGACCCCGCCCAACGCAACAAGATCATCCGCGAAAGCTTCGACTCCAGCATCACCCGCTGCACCAAACCCTGATCCATCGCCCCACCCCACGATCACCCGCCGCAGCGAACGTGAACGTGAACGTGGACGTCGACGTCGACATCCATCCCTCGAGCGGCGTGGTGGAGTCCGCCACACACGGTCGAAATCCGACGACCTCTACGTCCACGTCGCGAGCGCGGCCTGGCGGACCCGGGTCGCCCGTGCCCCCGACCGCCTCGCCCCTCCCCGCACGAACGAGCCGCGCCGTGCCCCGGCGAACTCCCCCGATCTCGACACCGCCTGGACACACCGATCTCCAGTGTGGGATCGTCGACCATGCGACCTTCCGCGCGATCCCCCCTGCTTTGCCTTCCCCTGTGCAGGTCGTTCGCGTGTTCCGAGGACGAGGCCCACGGCGTCATCGTCGAGGTGCGCTTCGGCGAAGACTACGAGGGTGACAAGGGCACCCCCGGTGATCCCGTCCCTGCCGCCGACGTGCAAATTCGAGCGGTCCCCGGCGATCCTCCCGAGCTCGTCGAGTATGCCAGCGGAGTCGCCGACGCCCAGGGCCGATTCGTGGTCGAAGCCATCGAACCGGTCGAAGCGATCCTTTCTGCGGACGAACCGGGCAGCCTCGGCCCCATCGACTGCGAGTGGTACGGCACCAAGCAAGTCATGCTCCTCGACGCCGGCGAAACCATCGAGATCGAGCTCGACACCCAAGTCTGCAGTTGACCACCACCACCCCACCGCCCGGCCCACGAACCTCTCCATCCCATGCACTGCACCGCGCCGCGATGAAGTCCGCGGGCGCCTCCGCGTCGACGCGCACCGCTCGAGAACGTTCGGTTCACACGGGCCGGACGTGAGCGACGCGCAGGGTCGCCATGCCGTCGAGTCCCGCTCGACGACACCGCACCGAAAGGAAAATCGTTTCGTCGATGCCGCGACGCGTTGCGTTTCGCGACGTCACCTCGTCCACGCGTTGCGTTTCGCGACGTCGTCGCGCTCCGTCGCGTTGCGTTTCGCCACGGCCGTCGGGACCGTGCGGCGGCGATCACAGTCGCCGCTTCACCCCGACAATCGGTGAAGCCCGACACCACCGACGTGGTATCCTCGATGTCGATGCGGACGGGCTGGGTCTTGTCGGCGTGCATGTTCGCGCTCGCTGGTTGCGACGGTGGTTCCGCGGAGGGAAGCGACCCCCAGGGCACGGACTCGGGCGATCCCACCGCGGGCGAGTCCACCTCCGATACGGACGATCTCCCCTCTCCCTACGCCGACGGGACCGCCGGGCCCGACGACATGCCCAGCCTCGGCAAGGACCGCGTGATCGAGGCCGCGCTCGCGGGCATCCAGCGCTTCATCGAGCTGAAGCCCAGCGGCATCGCGGCACAGTTCGAGGCGCTCGCCGTGTTCGAGCCCGGCTGCCCCGAGGACTACCTCGACACCGAGCAGAACGGCCTGCGCGTGATCTACTTCTACACCGAGGGCTGCACGACCTCGGCCGGCTTGCACGTGCAGGGAATCGGTCGCTTCGAGCGTTGGACCGGCATCGTCGACGGCGATCGCACCTCCTCGGGCGCGCGCGTGTCCGCCGAGGGCGGCGCCGTCCGCCTCGACGACGGCACGGGTTGGATGCAGTTCTCCGGGTACCTCGAGTTCGACCAGGGCCAGTACGCCAACGGAGCCTCCGACGCCTACTTCTACGTCGCCGCCGAGGCGTCCTCCGACGCCCAGACGGCCCAGGCATCCCCTCTGCTCGACGGCACGGTCCGCGCCCAGGGCGTCTTGTTCTCCTATGCGATCACCGGCGTCAAGCTGCTCGGGGGCAGCGGCTCGCTGGCGGGCGACGGCTTGGGCGACGCCCTGGCCATCTCGTTCGACGATCTATGGGTCGCCCGTTACGAATGCGCGGCCGAGCCAGCGGGGAGTTTCGGCGTCCGCGACGACGCCGGGTACTGGCACGACGTCGTCTTCGATGCCGCCACGTTCCCCGATGGCGACCAGCCGCAGTGGCAACCCGACCAGTGCGACGGCTGCGGAACCTACCTGGTCGGCGGCCTCCAAGACGGCACTCTGTGCGTCACCAATGCCGACATGCAATCGCTTCTTCAATGGGAGACGCCCCCGTGTTGAGTCGCCGCCTGCTCGTCGCGGTGGGCTTCGCCGGTCTGCTCGCCGCCTGCAACGAAACTCCGAGCGCAGCTCAGGCCGAGGCCGGCGACACCGATCTGCCCGAGGCGCCCGACGACGCGTCCCCCCTCACTCCCGCGCAGGTCCTCACCCGTGCCAGCCTCGACATCCGCGGCATCCGCCCCACCGAGGCCGAGCTCGACGCGGTCGAGGCCGATCCCCAGGTCCTCGACGACCTCATCGACGGCTTCGTCGACGACCCTGCGTTCGGCGAGCGCATCGAGCAGATGTTCGCGGGCGCCTGGCGAACCCGCATCGACACCTACCCC
>CAZYSW010000067.1:0-17053 GCA_964650105.1 uncultured Nannocystaceae bacterium | reverse complement strand
GGTCGCGCCCGCCGCCGAAGCGCCCGAGCTCCGTCTCGGGTCGGCGAATGCGATGCCTCGGCCCGAGATCGACGAGCGATCTCCGGATCGACCGTCTGCCGGGTTCGGCGTAGTCACGAAGTCGTCTTGGTGAACGTCGCGGACGGCCCCGAAGATCGGCGCCCGACCAGGGTGCTCGGGACCGCGTCCGGCACGGACTGTGGCGCTTTCGCAGGGACCAACACGCCACCGTGCGTCGAAACGCTCGGTGTCGTCCGGTCGCCCACGATCGTGCACGCGAGCCCGTCGGCCCTTCGTCGACGGACGTCTTCGGAAGCGGTTCGACGGCCAGCGGGCGCCGAGCCACTGCGCGTTTCGGTCAGAACTCGAGCCGCAAACCGTGATCGAACGACGCGGTCGCGCGCACCCGGGCTTCGCCGCGTCTGCGCAGGATCACCAGGCCCAGGCCCGTGCCCGCCAAAGCCGCGCCCGTGACCGTCAGCCCGATTCCGCCGCCGCGGGTGCGCCACACGTACTTGCAGTCGCCATCCGCGTCGAAGTTCTCGAAGTCGTCGGTGCCGCAACGCGTGCCGACGTCGCGGCCGTCCAGGACCAGCAGCGCGATACCGACCCCGAGCGCAGCGAGACCCGTGGTCAACGTCGCGGCCCCCCAGGCGGGGTGAATGAGCCGACCCGGATGCCGCGTCAGCTCGAACGACACGTTCTCCTCGGTGCCTCGGGTGACCTCGACCGTCGCCGCGCGCGGGAACCAACCATCCGCCGCGACCTCGACGCGATGCCGGCCGGGGCGCACGTCCACCACGATGGGCGTCGTTCCAACCTGGGTGCCGTCGATCGACACGATGGCGCCCTGAGGTTGCGAGTCCACGAAGATCGCCGCCGGGGCCGCGCGTTCGAGGATCAGCCGCTCCCGGAGGGCTGCCGCCTTGGCGGCCAACATGTCACGCGCCTCGGCGACGCCGCAGATCGAGCACTCCGCGGACGCGGTCGCCAGCCGGGTATCGGGATCGACACTGCGCAGCTCCAGCGTGATGTCGTAGAAGCGGTCCCGGCCGCCCACGCGTGTCGTGACCACGTGCGTCGCGTTCGCGCGTGCGAGCACGCGGTCGCGACAGCGGGCAGTCGAACAACGGCCGAGCCGATCGAGGTCGGCCCGAGGGACCAGCGCATAGGCTCCGGATCCGAAGGCCTCGCGCAAGGCGGTCTCGAAGCGTCGTCGGTCGGCCTCGGCGAGCGTCCGAGCGTACACCGGCTCGACGATCGCCAGTCGAACTTCGTCCTGGACCGTCGAGACGCGGTCCGGCTCGGCGGCTACACAGATCGCGGCGAGCAGCGAGCTGGCGAGGGCGTGCGTCGGGGTCATGGTGACGCCCACCAGGTTGCAACGCTCGTACCACGAAGCAGGGATCCTCACGGGGCGAACGGCGATGCCACCTCGAATGGACGCCCAGCCGGAGGAACCGACCCGCGAACGATCCGTGCACCCGTCGTCGTACGCCGATGGTCTCGACTCGAACCCTCGCGCTGGTCCGGACGCGAGCCATACGCTGGCGTTGGCGCCCGGGAGCGGCGAGGAACGGGCCGGCCCGCACACCAGCGATCGGCTCACGCGACTCGATCACGACGCGTCGTCGGAATCGTTCTTCGAACCCCAGGCCACGACCGACGATCCCCTCGGTGATGACGCTCCGTTGGTGCTGGCGCCGGGTGTCGTCATGCCCTCCACCCGCTTTCGCCTGCGAGGGACCCGTGGCGAGGGGGCCATGGGCATCGTGTACGAGGCGGAGCACGTGGAGATCGGGCGCCGCGTGGCCCTGAAGATCCTCCGATGGAACGCCGCCAAGACGCCGATGGCGCGCGAGCGATTCCGCGAGGAAGCGCGGATGACCACCCGCATCGACTCGCCGTACGTGGTCGAGGTGCTCGACTTCGGGTTCCTCCCGGATGGCCGGGCCTTCTACGCCATGGAGTTCCTCGACGGGCGCTCGCTGGCCAGCGAGCTGGCGGCCGAGGGCGTGCTGCCGCCCCATCGCGTGATCGGGCTGTTGCGACAGCTCTGCAAGGGCCTGGCCGCGGCGCATCGGCAGGGCGTGATCCATCGGGACGTCAAACCCGAGAACGTCATCGTGGTCCGCGAGCACGGACGCGAGGTCGCCAAGCTCGTCGATTTCGGCGTGGCGATCGAGACGCAAACCGAGCTGCAGGGCATGACCGCGGGAACGCCTCACTACATGGCGCCCGAGCAGGTCGCGGGGCAGCCCTGCGACGGACGACTGGACATGTATGCGCTCGGGTGCTGCGCCTACGAGCTGTCGAGCGGTGAGCCGCCGTTCAACGCCGGATCGGTGGATCAGATCCTGCGAGACCAGATCGATCGCGACCCCATGCCGCTTCGCGTCCGACGCCCGGAGGTCCCCCCTGCGCTGGAGCGCGTCATCATGCGCTGCCTCGCCAAGGATCCGGACGACCGATACGCGGACATGGACGATCTGGAGGCCGCGCTGTGCGAGGCACAGCTCGCGTCCGGGCTGGAGACCGACTGGGACGACCTGCCCCTGCCGGACGTCGACGACCTTCGTCGACGGCAGCTCGCCGAGTTCCTCCCCCGCACGCATGTGCTCCGGCGACGACGGTGGGGAACCAGGATCGGTGCGCTCGCCTCGACGGCCGTCGGATGCGTGCTGTTGCTCGCGAGCCTGCGCGGCCGGGCGACGTCCACCGAGCCGCGGGCCGCCGAGCGCCCCTCGCCGCGTCACACCCCGGCCGTGCCCGCGACGTCCCAGGGTTCCACGCACGCGTCGAGCTCGCCCGTGCCGGCCCTGCCCTCCCCCGAGCTCCTCGCGGACGCCTGGCGGTCGGTGACCGAGACGAGGACGACGGCCGCGCCGAAGCGCTCGCGGACGGCGATCCTCGACGCGAGCGACGGATCTCGGACGACGGTCGAGCCCTCGACACGTCCGTCGGCCCGCGATCGTGCACGGGCCCGTGCCCTGATCCGGCAAGGGGAGGCCGCGCTCGCCAAGGGCCACCGCTCGAGGGCCGCCGACATGTTCCGCGCGGCGCTGGAGGTCGACCCCGGCGCGGCGGATGCCCTCGGGGGGCTCAGCGACGTGTACTTCGATCGAGGCGAGCACGACCGGGCCCTGCACTACGCGCGTCTGGCCGTGAAGGCGGCACCGCGCGACGGTGGGCACCGCATCCGCCTGGGCGACGCGTACTACAAGGCGCTGCGCTACGACGACGCGAGAAACGAGTACGAACGCGCCGCCGCGTTGGGACGCCGCGACGCACGAGCACGCCTGCAGAAGCTGAGCGCACGGGGATCACGGTGAGGAACCTTCGCCCGATGGTGGTGGTGACCGTCCTGTCGGCCGCCTGCATCGGAATCAATCCCGACTACGACGAGGAGCCGCCGCCGCAAGACTCCGTCTCGCGCGCCGACGGGACGGCAACCGCTCCAGGCGACGCGGGCACCGACGGCGACACGACGAGCGAGGCGGACGACGAAACCGGTTCGTGCCCCTCGGAGCTCGCGCGGTGCGGCCAGGACGGCCGGACGTACTGTGCCGACCTGCTCGACGACGACCTGAACTGCGGCGCGTGCTCGAACGCTTGCGGTGCCGTGCTTCCGGGCTCGTCGTGCCGAGACGGGGTATGCGAGTGCCCGCACGGCGGTGGGTGGAGGATCTGCGGGGCTCGGTGCGCCCAGACCCGGGACGACCCGAGGGCCTGCGGTCCGGCCTGTGCCGATTGCAGCGTCGTGCTCGGCCCCCTGGCCACCTGCCGAAACGGCACGTGCCACCTCCACGACCCCGACGAGGATTGAGAATCGAACGGCCCGGCTTGACGGACGAATGCGAGGTGGTAGGAGGACCAGGCTCGCGCGTCGCCACGATGTCCACCCCCCCGCTCGACCTGGCCGCCCCCCTCGGCGCCGAGTCGCTGATCGGCGAGCGCTGCCGCTTCACGGTCTGGGCTCCCCGCGCGCGCACCGTGACCATCGAGCTCGGCGAGCGGAACGTTTCGTCGACGCCGCTGGGCCACGGATATCACCAGGCCGTCGTCGCGCAGGCCCCTCCGGGCACGCGCTACCATCTCCGGCTCGACGGCGGTCCGAAGCGGCCCGACCCCGCGTCGCGCTCGCAGCCCGAGGGCGTTCACGGCCCCTCCGAAATCGTCGATCCGACGTTCGACTGGACCGACGCACGCTGGGGCGGACACCCCCTCGCCGACTATGTCGTCTACGAGCTCCACGTGGGGACCTTCACCGCGGCGGGGACGTTCGACGCCGTGATCCCCCACCTCGACCGTCTCGTCGATCTGGGGATCACCGCGATCGAGCTGATGCCCGTCGCCGCCTGCCCGGGCTCGCGCAACTGGGGTTACGACGGCGTCGACCTGTTCGCCGTCCACGCCGGGTACGGGGGGCCCCGCGGGCTGATGCGTCTGGTCGACGCCTGTCACGCCCGGGGCATCGCGGTGATCCTGGACGTCGTCTACAACCACCTGGGGCCCGAGGGAAACTACCTCGCGGAGTTCGGGCCCTACTTCACCGACGATTGTCGAACCCCGTGGGGACCGGCGATCAACTTCGACGGTCCCGGGAGCGACGAGGTCCGCCGCTTCTTTCTGGAGAACGCATCGATGTGGCTGCGGGACTACCACATCGACGCCCTGCGCCTCGACGCCGTGCACGGGATCATCGATCGGTCGCCGCGACCGTTCCTGGCCGAGTTGGCCGAGCGGGTCGTCGCGTTGTCGCGCGATGGTTTTCCGCGCTACCTGATCGCCGAGAGCGACGCCAACGATCCTCGCCTGGTCAGACCCATCGAGCGCGGCGGCATGGGCCTCGACGCGGTGTGGGCCGACGACTTCCACCACGCCGTGCATGCGCTGCTGACGGGCGAGCGCGAGGGCTACTACGCCGACTACGCCGACCGGGGCGTCCTGGCGCGGGCGGTCGAGCGCGGTTTCGCCTACGCGGGCGAGTACTCGGCGTTCCGGCGGCGCAGACACGGAGCGCCGGCCGACGATCTCCCGCCGACCGCGTTCGTGGTGTGCGTGCAAAACCACGATCAGATCGGCAACCGCCCGCGAGGAGAGCGGCTGACGGAGCTCGTGGATTTCGCCGACGTGGCCCTGGCGGCCGGGCTGCTCCTGATGTCCCCGTTCGTGCCCTTGCTGTTCATGGGCGAGGAGTACGGGGAGACCCGGCCGTTCCTCTACTTCATCGATCACGGCGACCCCGCGCTGGTCGAAGCGGTTCGCCAGGGCCGGGCCCGGGAGCTGGCGGCGTTCGGATGGATCGGGTCACCCCCCGATCCCCGGGCCTTGCAGACGTTCGAGCGCTGCATCCTCGATCCGACGGCCCGACACCGCGCCCCCCACGACCGGCTCGAGCGGCTGTATCGAACGCTGATCCGGTTCCGACGGGATCCACGGTTCCGACGGGGGCGCCAGCGGCCGCGTTGCGTGCTCGTCGACGAGGGGCAAACGTTGATCACCACCCTGGGCGAGCCGGCATCGGTCGTCGGCATCTTCAACCTCGAGCCCCGGGACCGAGCCACCGTCCTGCCCCTTTCGGAGGGACGCTGGAGCGTGGTGGTGGACGGCTCGGATCCCGCCTTCGGCGGCAAGAGCCGCATGCTGCCCACGACGATGGACGCGGGCAGGGCCTCGATCACCATGCCGGCGCGCTGGTTCGGCGTCCTCGCGCGCGACGAGGAGGCCTGAGTGGTCCGCCCCCTGCCCTCCTCCACCTACCGCCTGCAGTTCCGCAACGGGGTGACCTTCGACAGCGCTCGCGCGCTGATCGAGTACCTCGACGCCCTGGGCGTGGACTGGCTGTACGCCTCCCCGATCCTTCGGGCCCGGCAGGGCAGCGAGCACGGCTACGACGTCGTCGATCCCACGCGGCTCGACGAGAGCCTGGGGGGAGACGAGGCCTTCGAGGCGCTGACCGCAGCGTTGCGCGAGGCCGATCGCGGGCTGCTGGTGGACGTGGTCCCCAATCACATGACGGCGCACGGCGACAACGCATGGTGGCGCGACCTCCTCGAGCACGGACACGCCTCGGCGTTCGCGAGCTTCTTCGACATCCGGTGGAGCGCCGATCCCGAGGGGCGCCTGGTGCTCCCGATCCTCGGACGGCACTACGGCGACGTGCTCGAGTCCGGTGAGCTGGTGCTGGATCGCGACGACCGGGGCTTCGTCGTTCGCCATCACGACCACTTGCTGCCCCTCGATCCGCGGAGCTGGGCGGCCGTCCTCGAGCCGCTGTCGCGGGCCTTGGGGGGCGATCCCGACATCCGGCACCTCGCGGTCCGGTGCCGACAGCTCCCGCCGCGCGTGGGCGAGGCCATCGTTCGCAAGCGACGCGCCGAAGAGACCGAGCGACTGCGCGACCTGCTGTCCTCGGCGGTCCAGCGCCCCGAGGTCGGCGCGGCGCTCGAGCGCGTGTTGCAGACGCTGCGGGGATCGCCCGGCGATCCTCGCAGCTTCGACGACCTGCACCGCCTGCTCGAGGCCCAGGCCTGGCGCCTCGCGTTCTGGCGAGCCGGGCTCGGAGAGATCAACTATCGGCGCTTCTTCGACATCGCGGATCTCGTGGCGCTGCGGGCCGAGCGACGCGAGGTCTTCGACGCCAGTCACCGCAAGATGCTGGAGCTGGTGCGTCGAGGGGCGATCCACGGCCTGCGCATCGATCATATCGACGGGCTCGCCGATCCGAAGGGCTACCTCGCCCTCTTGCGCGAGGCCGGAGTCCCGTACGTGGTGGTCGAGAAGATCTCGGCGCCCGACGAGGATCTGCCGCAGGACTGGCAAGCCGACGGCACGACGGGCTACGACTACCTGCGCGTGCTCGCGCCGTTGTTCGTCGATCCGCAGGGCTGGCTGCAGATCGAGGCCGGCTATCTGGCGCGTCGCCCCGGGGTGCAGGGGCTGGAGGACTGCGCCCTCGCCAGCAAGCTCCAGGTGCTCGACGAGCTGTTCTCGCCCACCCTCCACCGGCTTTCGCAGGACCTCCGTCAGCTCACCGTCCACGATCGCCGGGCTCGCGACGTGTCGTTGTCCCAGCTCGAGCGGGCGCTGCGGGCGTTGACCGCGTCGCTCGACGTATATCGAACCTACCTCACGTCGTCGACCGTCCGTTCGGAGGATCGCACGCGAATTCGACGGGCGCTTCGGCGTGCCGGCGCCGCGATCCTCGACGAGGATCGGCTGGCGCTCCAGTTCATCGGGCGTGTGCTGTTGGGCGAACAGGCCTTCGAGGGCGAGCCGGCGGAGCGAGCCGCAGCCTTCGTTCGACGCTGGCAGCAGCTCACCGGGGCGGTGATGGCCAAGGGGCTGGAAGACACCGCGCTGTACCGCTACACCCCCCTGCTGGCGCTCAACGAGGTCGGTGCCCAGTTGGAGATGCCGAGCGACCCGGTGCAGGCGTACCACGCCTTCGCGCAGGCGCGCCTGGCCCGACATCCGGGAAGCCTGTCCAGCACCGCCACGCACGACACCAAGCGGGGAGAGGACACCCGAGCTCGCCTCTATGCGCTCACGGAGCTGGCGGGTGACTGGTTGGTCTGCCGCGATCTGTGCGTTCGCGAGCTGTCGGCGCTGACCGACGAGAGCGATCCCGATCACGACGAGATGGAGCTGCTCCTGCAGTCGCTGATCGGGACGTGGCCGCTGCACGAGAGCGACCTGGCGACCTACGGCGAGCGCTTGAAGGCCTTCCTGATCAAGGCCGCCCGGGAGGCCAAGCGACGAACGAGCTGGTTGCGTCCCGACGAGGCCGTCGAGGCCGCGATCGTCCACCGCGCCGACCTCCTGCTCGGCGCACTGGAGTCCACGCGCTGGGGCAAGGCGTTGCTGGGCCTGCAGCGACGCGTCGCCTTCCTCGGGGCGCTGAACGGATTGGCCCAGGTCGTCCTGCGCATCGGCAGCCCGGGAGTCTGCGACGTGTACCAGGGCACCGAGCTGTGGGATCTGAGCATGGTCGATCCCGACAATCGTCGGCCGGTCGACTTCGCGGAACGCCGTCGCTTGCTGAGGGCGCTCGACGAGGCCGAAGTCGACGCGGATTTCTTCCGGGACCTGCGCGAGACCTGGCCCGACGGGCGGATCAAGCTCTGGGTGCTCAGCCGCGGCTCGAGGGCGCGCCGCCGCGATCACGACCTGTTCGTCGCGGGCGAGCACCGCCCCTTGCAGGGCAGTGGACGCGCCGCGGCCCACCTGTGTGCCTTCGCGCGTCGACACGGCGACGCCTGGGCGATCGTGGTCGCCCCGCGGTTGGTATCGTCGCTCATCCGTGGACAGGAGTGGCCGCTGGGTCCCGACACCTGGGGATCGACCGTCTTGGAGCTGCCACCCGATGCTCCCCGCCGGTTCGTCGACGAACTCACCGGACGCGAGCACGCGACGCGCGGCCGCGGTATCGCGCTCGCCGAGCTCCTCGGCGACCTCCCCGTCGCTCTCCTTCGGGGGCGCGTGGGTGCGGGGACGGAACGATAGCGGGCGCTCGGCTCAGCCCAGGCGGCGGCGAAACTCGTCTTGGGCACGCTCGCCGAGGGTGTCGGCGATGCGCTGGATCATGGCCCGTTCCTCGGCCGAGATGGGGCGAATGCCGAGGAACCCTCCGGCGGCCTCGGCCACCAGGATGCACAGGCCGACGATGGTCTTGGACTTGATGGCGTCGCCGGAGACCACGTCGCGCAACAGGAGCAGAGACTCCTCGAGATACGCGTCCGACGGCTTTTTTTCCAGCAGCGCCTCGAGGGTGCGAAAGACCTTGCCCCGCGCGAGGCCTCGCACCTGGAGCACGTTGAGGATCATGGCGCGCTCGGCCGGCTGGATCTTGCCGTCGGCCCAGGCCACGTGAACGAGCGGCAACAGGTCGAAGATGCGCTCCGCCTCGCCCTCGAAGCCGAGCGCGTGGATTCGTTCGGTGAGGGTGGGGATGGGGCCCATGCCCGTCTCGCCGGCGATGCGGTCGCGCTGCAGCGCCAACGCGGACTGGTCGAGCTCGACGCGGATCCGCTCTCGCTCGGCGGCGCCTTCGGTCGAGAAGGTCTCCCCGGGGGACGAGGTCGTCTCGCTCATGCGCACATCATGGCACGACCGCCCTCCGAGAGGTGAGCCCGCCCGACCGCGGGGCTCGAATTCGCACGTGAGGATCGTGACCGCTGCCGCGTCGCGAGTTTCGGCGACGTCGCGCGGAACGAGAACGCCGTCAACGACGGACCGAGCGCGCCCGGTCCAGCGCAGCGCGTGCCTCGTCGAGCATCCGGCGGGTGTGCTCGGTGCTGCGGTGATCGGCGCCGAGGGCCTTTTCCTTGATCGCGAGCGCCTGCTCGAGGCGTGCGACCGCCTCCTTCTCCCGCCCCAGGCGCAGCTCCATCTCCCCCACGGCAGTGAGCGAGGCGGCCACCTCGGGATGCTCCTCGCCCAGCGCCGCCAGGCGTATGTCCAGGGCCCGCCGATGGTGAGCGAGCGCGGTCTCGTCGTCGCCGCGCCCGCGGGCGACGTTGCCCAAGCCGGTGTAGGAGATGGCCAGATCGGGGTGCGCAGGGCCGAGGGTCTTTTCGAGGATCGCGACGGCCTCTCGGTGATGGGCCTCGGCCTCGTCCCACCGCTGCTCGTCCTCGTACACCACCGCGATGTTGCTCAGCGTGCTGGCGACCTCCGGGTGCTCGCGTCCGTGGGCCTTCTCGTAGAGCGAAAGCGCCCGCGCGTACTCGGTTCGCGCCCCCTCGTAGTCCTCGCGATCCCACAGCGCGACCGCGAGGTTGTTGTAGAAGTCGGCGAGCGTGGGGTGATCCTCGCCGCGTGCCTGCACGACCAGCTCCAGCGCCTCGCGGTAGTAGGGCTCGGCCTCCTCGACTCGACCTCGCGTGAACGCGACGTTCCCGAGCGCCGCGCTGGTCATCGCGCGCAGCGGATCGCTGGGCTCGAGCGTGTCCTCCGCGAGCCGATGCGCCTGCTCGAACGCTTCTTGGGCCTCGTCGATCCGCCCGCGCCCGAACAGGATCGCCCCGCGCGCGTAACGAGCCCGCACCGCCAGCGCCTTCTCCTGGGGGAGCTTGCGCACCAACGCACCGACCAGCCCTTGCCAGCGCTCGGCATCGTCGAACCGGGCGTGCCGATAGCCGAGCAGAAACGAGAGCTCCAGGGCGGCACGCGCCGCGATCGCGTCGTCGTCGGCCGCAATGCCGGCCCAGATCGCCTCCTCGAGGACCGACTCGGCGTTCTCGGCGTCGGCGCGGTCGGCCAAGAGCTCCCCCTGCAACTCCAGCGCCTCGGCCAGAAGCGGCGCCCAGTCGATGCGCCGGGCCTCGGCCACCACCGCCTCCGCCTGCTCGAGCGCATCGTTGCGCGAGCCCGCGAGGCCGAGCGCCCGGGCGCGCCGCAGTCGATCGCGCGCGTCGTCGACGTGTGCCCGCACGGCCGGGTCGTCGGGCGGAGGAACGCGAGCAGACAGCGCGGTCACGTCGGCACACGCGTCGACGGGCGAGAGCCCGTGCACGGCGTCGACGGCCTTGCCCACCGTACCGCGGTCCGCCTGCGCGAGCACCCCCAGCAACGCGTCGAGATCCGCCAGTTTCCGGTCGAGGCACTGCATGCGCAAATCGAGGAGCTGCTCCGACTGCTCGCCCAACACCCGCGTGGCTCGACAGGCCTCCTCGTACATGGCCACCCACGCCCGGGCGCGGGCGTCCAGGCTCTGGGCTACGCGGTCCCAGGTGCTCTGCGCAAAATAGACGTTCGTCTTCTCGAACGCCCCTTCGATCTCCGACCGACGCGCCTCGTTCCAAACCGCCGCGACCCGCTCGTGGCCACCTCGACATGGCTGGGTCGTGGTCCCCGGCATCGCGAGCCACCCGAAGGTCGACACGCCCCCCAACCCGAGCACCACGGCCCCCATGCGAAGACGTCGCGCGCGTGGATCGTCGGCGAGCTCGTCGAGCAGCGCCTGCATCGACGCGAAGCGGTTCTCGGGGGCGACGCTCATGCCGCGGGCGAGAACGCGGAACAGCCGGGGCGGCACGCCGTGCCCGCGCGGCGGCTCGCGCACGCGGCCGTCGAGCACCGCGAGGCTGAGGTTCGCCAGGGTCTCACCCTCGAACGGTCGCTGGCCGTACAGCGCCTCGTACAACGAGGCGCAGAAGCTGAACTGATCGGCGGCGGGGCCCGGCTCCAGACCGAGGTGCTGCTCGGGTGCCATATAGGCGGGCGTCCCGAGCACCGCACCGGTACGGGTGAGGTCGGTGTCGAGCGAGCTGGCGCTCGTGACGAGCTCGACGTCCGTGCGCAGGCTGTCGGCCTGACCGGCCCGGCGCGCCAGCCCGAAGTCGAGCACCCGCACGCGACCGTCGCTTCCGATCAGGGCGTTGGCGGGCTTGAAGTCTCGATGGACGAGACCGACGGCGTGCGCCGCAGTCAGGCCGCGCCCCGCCTGCAGATACATGCGCAAGACCTCCTTCCAGGGCCTGCGCTGCGAGTGCCAGGCCGCGAGCGTCGGACCGTCGACGAACTCCATGGCCACGAACACGTTGCCTCGGTAGGTCCCCACGTCGTGCACCGCGATGACGTTGGGGTGCGACAGCTTGGCCATGGCCTGTGCCTCGCGGATCAAGCGGGTTTCACCGCCGGTGCCCGACGACCCCGAAGGCCCGCCGTGCAGAAGCTTGAGCGCGACCTTTCGATCGAGATCGGGGTCGTAGGCGGCGTACACCACCCCCATGCCGCCGGCGCCCACGCGGCCCAGCACGACGTAGCGCCCGACGCTCTCGCCGCGATCGAGGAGCCTCGGCTCCTCGCCGCGACCAGGTGACGCGCGTCCCGAGGTCCCCGCCAGCGTACGGTGACCCGAGATCGACTCCGAGACGAACGAGTCGTCACCCTCGTCGGCCGGCAGGGTCTCCTCGACGCTCTCGGGCCGGCTCTCGCCGCGAATCGTCGTGTCGGACACGCCCACCGCGACGACCATGCTCTCGTGAGAAGAACCCCCGAAGCAAGCCCCGACGCACCGCCTCGCCGAGGCCCCCGACGACGAGCCCCTTCACGTCCGCACCGTCCCCGAGAGGCGAGCAGCCGACACTACGCCTCGACACGGAGTCGGGGCCGACCTCACCACGCGGCGGTGGGCGTCGGGGTACCGCGCGGCTGGCTCGGACATCGAGGGGCCGTGCAGGCGCTGCTCACTCGACTTCGTCGGCCTCGGCGTCGATCTCGTCTTCGTCGAGCTCGGTGTCGACCTCGTCCCAGCCGACGGTTCGCGAGTAGAGGTCCACGACCATGTAGGCCACCGCTCCACCCGGGAGGGGCTGCACCCCGTCGATGTACACCTCGCGGTTCCAGGTGTGGCCGTCCTTCTTGCGGCGAGCGCGAGGCTTCTTGCGGGTGACGATGGTCTCGGCCTTGCCGTTTTCGATGCGCACGATCGAGCGGTCCACCGCGGCGATGACGCTCTTTTCGTCGGGGGCGAACTGGGCGGACTCGATCTTCTTCTTGCCTCGCGCCTTCCAGGTCCACAGCACGTTGCCGGCCTGATCCCACATCCGCATGCGCTTGTCGTTGGCGGCGAAGATCCGGTGCTCGTCGCGGCTCGCCCACAGGGTGTGGATCGTGCCCTCCCAGTGCTCCGCATCATCGTCGTCCAGCCGAAGCTGGAGGGGAGCGGGCGAGGCGTCGAGCACCACGCGGCCGTCCAACGTCGCATAGCCCAGGCGCCGGGTATCGGGCGTCCAGTTCACGACCTCGCACCAGCCATCGGGGCACGCGGTCCGTTCGATCTCGACCGCGGGACCGTCGACGCGAGGCTGCAGGGTGACCAGCACCTCCGGCGTGGTGACGTCGTGCTCGTCGATCGACATGACGATACGACCGTCCGCGCGCAGATTGGCGATCTGCAAGGTGACGTCGTCCGGGACGAGATCCTCGATGTCCTGAACGACGTCGTCGGCGACCCTCACCAGGTAGAGGCCCTTCTCGGTGACCCAGGCGTCGCCCTCGACGCTTTCGCGTGTCTGGACGATGAAGCCGCCGGGAAGGATGCGGGTGTCACCGATCGACCTGATGCTCGGGTCGTGGCCCAACACGTCGTGGGCCTCGGCGGTTGCAGCACCGGACTCCGGGCGATAGGGCACCACAAAGACCGCCTCGGCGGTCGCGATCACGAACCCGGATCCGTCGTGGAGCCAGCGAATCTGCCTGGGCGCCCCCACCAGGCCTTCGACCGTGGCCAGGCGCGGCTCGTGCAGCGCTTGCTCCAGCTCCAGGGGATCGCCCACCAGCCTACGGAGCTGAAGCTGGCGTTGCTCCACGTCGAAGGTGGCGAGCCACTCCCCCGAGGGAGAGACCCGGTGGAGGTGCGGAATCGCCACAGCGTCGTCGTCGCGGGGGAACGGGCCGCTCGCGAAGTAAGCGTGCTCGGGCGAGACGTAGCTCCCGACGTGCAGCGTTCTGCCCTGCGGCGTGCGGATTTCGAGCGCGATCGTGAAGTCCGACCGGACTTCCTCCTCCATCTCTCACGCCTGGCTCGAGCGCGGAATCGCGACCCCCATCAGCGCGACCGCAGCGGGGAGAGCCAGGGTGAGGGCAGCAAGGGTGGGAGAGCGCATGGCGGACAGCAGACGCGCGACCACGGGTTTCGATTCCCGTTTCGCGACTCCTTCCGAGCGCCCCCGTCCCCCTCCCCCCTTCATGGGGCTCGGCGACCCGCGGACCGCGACGGTCCAGCCGCGTCACTCGTCGATTCCGCGCGAGAACCGTTCGCGCTGGCTCGTCGATCGAAAAACCAGCGCCAGCGCTGCATTCAGTCGCGCGTGTAGCTCCGGGTGCCATCGGGTCCGGAGCCGGAACTTCAACTCGAAGCGAACGAACGGGGCTGCTTCGTGTCGTGGTCGTTCGACCACGGATGAATCAGCTCGCCTCGGGGAGCGACGAGAGGCGGCTGGCGTCGAAGGGGTGCCGCAGGTGCCAGCGGAGAGACGCGGCCCGGCTGGGAATGCTTTCGAGCAACTCGATCCCCAGCTCCAACCGGGCATCGACGGACCGATGGAGACGATCGGCCCGTCGTTGGTCGTCCATCGCCGCGCGGCGGAGGTCTTCGGGAAGGGTCCGATCGGCCGCAGCAGCCGCGGCGACATCCTCGACCTCCCGACGCAGCCGCCGGGCCTGGTGGGCGAGCACCGCCAGCTCGGCATGCGTGGTACCGACCTCTGCGAGCACCGCGTCCAGCGTGTCGTTGGCTTCGACGAGCTCGACGAGCAGGGCGCTCCAGCGCGCCCGAACGTCGGGGTCGAGCCTCTCGGGAAGCCGGACCTCCCCGTGCTCGAGCGCGCTCGCGACCGCGGCCTCGACCACGTCTTCGGGGACGTCGAGCCGATCGCTCGTCGAACGTAGAGCCCACAACCGCTCTCCCACCGCATCCAGCGGACTGCCGAGCGCGTTCAGACGATCCTCGATCTGCAGCTCGATCCGCGACAGTCGGGTGAGGCGCAGGTCGTTGTCCCGGAGACGGGCGCGCATCACGGCCTCCCGGCTCGTGATCTCGACGACGTCGTCGAGGTCCTGCGAGGGAGGCGAGGCCCCCTCCTGGTAGGCGCATCCCGATACCGCGAGGCCCAGCAACACGACGGCAGCGAGGCGATCCATGAACACCGACCGTTCACGCGGGTGGAGCCGTGACGACGGAGGAGGGCCGCGCCCGCGGCCCTCCCCTCATCACGTCTCGATTTCACCGACCGGTGGGCTCGTCGACGTCGATGTTCACGTCCACGTCCGTCTCGTCGGGACCGGGCTCGGGCAGCGGTCGCTCGTCGGGCTGGACGCCCTCCGGCTGCTCCTGCATGCCGCGCTCGCGCTCTTGTTGCATCTGCTCTTGCTGCTCGCGCTCTTGCTGCATGCGCTCTTGCTGCTCCATGCCCTCTTGCTGCTCGCGCTCCTGCTGAATGCGCTCTTGCTGCATGCGCTCTTGCTGCTCGCGCTCCTGCTGAATGCGCTCTTGCTGCATGCGCTCTTGCTGCTCGCGCTCTTGCTGCTCGCGCTCCTGCTGCATGCGCTCTTGCTGCTCCATGCCCTCTTGCTGGGTCCCCTCTTGCTGGGTCCCCTCTTGCTGCGCGCCCTCTTGCTGGGTCCCCTCTTGCTGGGTCCCCTCTTGCTGCGCGCCTTCCTGTGACGGCTGCGTCCCTTGCTGCGGCTGCGTGCCTCGTTGCTGCGCGGGTTGCTGCCGCGCGGGCTGCTCGTCCTGGACGAGCCGAATGGCCACGCGTCGCTCGAACGGGTACCCGGTCTCGCCGACGGGGGACGACAGAGCCTCGCCCACCGACAGCGTCTCCATGCGGTCGTCGGACAGGCCCTCCTGGGCCAGGAAGCGGGCCACCGACTGCGCGCGACGACGACCCAACTCGTAGTTGTACCCGAACTCGCCCCTCGGATCGGCGAACCCGACGATGGCGATGCTCTGCCCTTGCAGCTCGCCGTCGCCGAAGCACTCCGCGATCTTTCGCAGGAGCTGTCGATCCTGTTCCTGGAGCTCGGTCTGGTCGGTCTCGAAGAACGTCCGGGTGGTCTCGACGCCCTCGCAACGCTCGACGATCAGAGGATCCACGTCGACGCCGATGCCGGGTCCTTGGGCCGCGAAATCGGGCCCTTGTGCCTCCATCTCGGGCTCGCCCCGCTCGATGGCCGCGCCCTGCGGCGGGATCTCGCCGGTCTGCTGGACCATCTCGGGCGGCTGCTGCTGGGCCTGCTCGGAGATCGGCGAGTCCGGGAATTCCTGGCGAACGACCTGTGGATCGCCGGGTGCGCGGGTCATCGCCCCTTCGTCTTTGCAACCACCCACGGCGACCATCGCAGCCACACCGGCAAACATGCTGATCTTCTTCATCGTCCTTCCTCCCGTTCGTCACACGCCCGCGCCGCCGGCTCGCCATTCTCCTGTCCCCCGCCGAACGAGCGCTGGGGGCGAACGCGGTGGGTTTCCGGTCACACCCTGACATCGAGGGGATAGCCCGCCAGCAGGCCCGCCCGCGACCGGCGAGGATCGCGTCAGCCGTCGCCGAGGTGGTGGATCCGCTCCCCGAGAACGTCCTCCACGTAGAGCATTTGAACCATCACCACGAGGACGACGAGCAACGGCGTCGCGACGAACAGCCCGAGGATGCCGGCGACCAGTCCCATCAGGATCTGAAACGCGAGCAGATATCCGGCGGGAAGCGAGACGGCATACTGCTCGATGAAGGGGGTGATCATGAAGCCCTCGAGGGCCTGCACGCCGCTGTAGACCAAGATGACCCAGACGGCCATCATCGGACCATCCATGAATCCGAGCAGCACACCCGGCAGCGCCGAGAGGACGGGGCCCAGATTGGGGATGAACGAGAGAGCCCCGGCGAGAAAGCCCAGGGCGAACGCGGCCGGAATGTCGAGCAGCCACAGCCCGAATCCCGTGAGGATCCCGATCAGCACCATGGACGCGACCCGTCCTGCGAGCCAGCGGCGCAGGGCGTGGCCGAGCACGCTCACCACCTCGGCCGCCCGTCCACGCCTCGCCTTGGGCATCAGCAGCAGGATGGGCCGAACGTATCGACGCGGATCCCAGGCGTAAAGGCACGTGAGCAGGCCGATCAGGATCACCACCGTGATGCCCCACACCGCGCTGGAGAACACACCGCTGAGCTTCCCCAGCAGCTCGCCCACGCGGCGTACGAGCTCTTGACCTTCGGGGATCTCGCGCAGAATCCGGCGCCCCCACTCGTACTCGGAGATCCGTCCGCGCACGTCCTCGATCGCGCGGGGAATCTCCGTGGAGAGATCCTGCATCTGCGTCCCGATCGCCGGACCCAACCACCACCCGATGCCCACCGCGGCCCCCGCGAGGCCGGAGATCACCACGAGGACCGAAACCTTGTAGGGCAGCCTGGAATGGCTCGCGAGCAGCCTGGCCAGCCCCGAGACGAAGACGCTGCCGAGCAGCGCGGCGAAGACCGTCAGGAACACCACACCCGCGGTCTTGACGACCCACAGGGCCACCCCGAACAGGGTGAAGATCCCC
>CAZYSW010000066.1:7840-17093 GCA_964650105.1 uncultured Nannocystaceae bacterium | reverse complement strand
CTCTGCGGTCCGCAAGACGACGCCCATGTTCCACTCCATCGCCTCCACGCGATCGGAGCGAAGCGCGGAGAGCGGGAGGCGCCGCTCGCCCGGGGCACCGCTGCGGAGGAAGGCGTCGGCGACCTCGGATGCGACCTCGACCTCGAGGTGGCCGCGGTAGATCTGTTCGGGGGTTGCCAGATCGAGCTTGCCGTAGCGCAGGTTTTCGCCCGCCAGGCCGACGGCGTCGCATTTGAGCAGGACGTTGCTGTCCTCCGAGACGACGATCACGTTGTAGCGACCGGGATACGTGGCATCGGCGATCTCCGTCACGCGCCTGGCGCCGGCGACGATCAAGTTGTCACCCGAAGCGGCGTCGTAGGGGGGAAGCGTGCTGCCCGCAGGCTCCCACGCCAGGATGCCGCCCGACTCGCAGGGCCGGACGCTCACCCCGTCGCCGCCGCCGAACAGCGCCTGCAGATCGTGGCAAATGCGACCCTCGCTACGGTGCGCGAGAATTTTGCGGGTGGCGGTGCGGGCCGCCGCCCGCACGCCGTCGGACTTGGTCCGGCTGCTCTGCAGTCGGCCGAGCTCCTCGATCACCTGGTGCAGGAGGACGACGACGTTGCCGTCGGTCAAGAGGCGGTCGAGCGCGTCGGGGTTCTCGATCAGTGACGAGGTGTCGGGGATGTAGACGGTACCCGAAAGAGGGGCCGAATCCAGCGGCATCTGCCTCCTTGGTACCACGTCGGATCGCGCCGGTCTGCGGAGCGTCGGCGGCCGACTGCGTCGGATCGCGCGGGCCGCTGCGCACCCGCGGTTGCGGACCGAGCGGCACGTTCGTGGCGCCCTGCGCGAGACGCGAGGCCGTGATCCGGCCGGTTTGCTTCCTTGCTGCTGCGGGGTACCTTGCGCCTACCCACGAAGGGATCGGCAGCCATGGCCATCAGAATCGGAATCAACGGGTTTGGTCGCATCGGTCGCCTGGTGTATCGCATCGCGATGGAGCGCGGTGACATCGAGGTCGTCGCGGTCAACGACCTCGTCCCGGCCTTCAACCTCGCTTATCTCGTTCGATACGACTCCGCGCACGGAAGGTTCGGCAAGCGCATCGAGACGCACGAGGACGGCTTCACGGTGGAGGGCAAGACCACCAAGTGCCTCAGCGTTCGTGATCCGGCCGAGCTCCCCTGGAAGGACCTGGGGGTCGACTACGTGCTCGAGTCCACCGGCTTGTTCACCAAGTACGAGGACGCGACCAAGCACCTGAGCGCGGGCGCGAAGCGAGTCATGATCTCTGCGCCCACCAAGTCCCCCGACCGCGTTCCGACCCTGGCCTACAAGGTCAATCACGAGATCTACGATCCCGAGAAACACCGCGTGATCTCCAACGCCTCGTGCACGACCAACTGCCTGGCGCCCGTCGCCAAGGTGATCAACGACGCGTTCGGGCTCGCCGAGGGCTTGATGACCACCGTGCATGCGGTGACCGCTACCCAACCCACGCAAGACGGGCCCTCCAAGAAGGACCTTCGCGGCGGTCGCAATGCGTACGCCAACATCATCCCGGCCAGCACCGGGGCAGCCAAGGCGGTGGCGCTGTGCATCCCCGCGTTGGAAGGCAAGCTCACGGGCATGGCGTTCCGCGTGCCGACCATCGATGTCTCGGCCGTGGACCTCACGTTCCGCACCGAGAAGTCGACCAGCCTGGCCGAGATCAACGCGGCCATGAAGGCGGCAGCGGAGGGGCCGATGAAGGGCGTGCTCGCCTACACCGAGGAGCCCGTCGTCTCCAGCGACTTCATCGGGGATCCGCACAGCAGCATCTACGACGCCGATGCCGGCATCCAGCTCAACGATCGGTTCTTCAAGATCGTGTCCTGGTACGACAACGAGTGGGGCTACGCCGCGCGGTGCGTGGACATGCTCGCGTTCTTGGCCGAGCGCGACGGCATCCGGTGAGGGCCGCGGGCGCGCGACGGCGCTCGACGGCGGCTCGACTACAGGCCCCGAGACCACTCGGGGCGTAGGGCGATCCGACCGGCGAGCGCCTCGTCGACCACCGCCAGGATGCGCTCGCGATCGTGCGGGAGGCGACCTCCCAGGGGGAGGTAGTTCGAGGCGTGGTTGGTGCGAAACAGCGCGTCCGTCGGCTCGGCCAGTGCGACGATGGTGCGGAGCTCCTCGAGCATTCGTCGGATGCTCGGGAGCTCGAACTTGCCGCGCCGTTGGAGGGTGGCGATCGGCGTTCCGGGAACGATCGTCAGAGTAAGCAGCGAGACGAACGCGGGATCCATGGCGGTGACGAGGCGCGCCGAGCCCTCGGCGTGCTCCTGGCTACGTGCGACCCCACCCGCGCCGAGCAGGAAGATCGTCGAGAGCAGGATGCCGGCCTGCCGCGCCCGCTCGGCGGCGGCGACGTGGTCGGCGAAGGTGGCCCCTTTGGCGATGCGCTTGAAGGTCTCGTCGTCTCCGGTCTCCGGTCCGATGTAGAGGCGCTCCAGACCGGCCTGACGCAGGCGAACGAGCTCGTCGACCGACTTGCCCAGGAGGTTCATGGCGGTCGCGTAGGCGCTGACCCGCTTCAGCCGCGGGAAGCTGCGCCGGCAGGCAGCCAAGATGGCGTCCCAGTGGTCGACGTCCATGATCAGCGCGTCTCCGTCGGCGACGAAGACCTTTTGCACCCGGGGACCGAAGGCCCGGGCGGCGTGCTCGATGTCCTCGAGGGTCTCTCGGAGGTCACGCACCCGAAAGGTCTTGGCGCGGTACATGTCGCAGTAGGTGCAGTGGTTCCACGAACACCCGACCGTGGCCTGCAGGATGAACGCATCCGCTTCGCTGGGCGGGCGATAGATCCGGCCTTCGTAGCGCATGGGTCGACTGCGCAGAGTCTGACATGGAAGGTCGGCGCGCACGGGGCGGCCGGTCGTGGGCCGTTTTCGGCGCCCTGCCGGACGCGGATCGACGGCCGGATGCAGGAGAGCCGCCGACCCGGGCCAGCGCTCGGGTGGCGGCTCGATCGCGCGGTCGCAGGCAACGGTTTTCGCGCGTGCGCGAGGGATGGAAACGTCGCGGGCACCCGCCGCTGGTCGCCGTGGGCGCGCCCGCCGAGAGGTCGAGAGAAACTCCGGCGGATCGACAACCTCATCGACCTCGATTGGAGGCCTCGATCCGCCCGAAGGTCGTGCTTTTTACGATAGTGGCTGGCGCGGTGGATGGGAAGCGAAAACGGTCTGGGGCGGTGCTCAGGTGGGCCTTGGACCGCGTTGTGAAGAAGTTGTGGGCGGCGGATCGAGATCGCGTTCGGCTGGCCGGACGCATCGGCGATGCGAACTCAGCCACGCAGCAGGACGTTGTGGAGCCTCGCCGCCACGCGCATCGTCGCGCGAAAGAAAAGACCGTGCGGCTCGAACGCGGAAGAGATCTCCCGCGGATCGAGCGCGCGATCGGAGCGCGACGGTCGATGTCGCGACGAGGCGACGGGGCGCTCGTGGGGACCGCCCCCGTCTGGGCCGCGCTCGCGGCCGTCTCGAACGTCGCGATGGACGTCAAACCGTCCGGTTGCGCGAGCCTGCAGCCGCGCTCGGGTCATCGTTCCCGCCAGATGTCGCTGTGAGGTGCGCCGACTTGCTGGGCGGTGATCATCGCGTCGCGTAGCTGGGACGAAAGATCGCTCAGCGCTCCGGGCGAGTGCGGCATGAGGATGGTGTTGGTCGCCGAGGATGCGCCGACGTCCTTGAGCGTGTCGAAGTACTGGGTCATCAGCACGAGGTTCATGACGTCTTGCGGGGAGGCCCCGGGGATCGAGCGCTGGAACTCGTCCACCGACTCGCGCAGGCCGTCCACGATGGCCTTGCGCTGATCGGCGATGCCGCGACCGGCCAGGGCCTTGGCCTCGGCATCGGCTTCGGCCGCCTTGACCTTGAGGATCTTCTCGGCCTCGCCCTTCTCCTGGGCGGCCAGGCGCAGGCGCTGTGCGGCATTGATCTCGTTCATCGCGGCCTTGACCTTGGCGTCGGGCTCGATGTCGGTCACCAGGGCCTTGACGATGCCGTACCCGAAGTCGCTCATCACCTGCGACAGCTCCTCCTTGACGGCGTCGGCGATCTCGTCCTTCTTGCGGAACAGGTCGTCGATCGCGATGTTGGGAACGCGGGCCCGGACGACGTCGAAGACGAAGCTTCGGATCTGCGCCGAGGCGTCGTCGAGCATGTACACCGCTCGATACACGGAGTCGGGCAGGATGTAGTACTGCACCGAGACCACGACACGCACGAACACGTCGTCGGAGGTCTTGGTCTCGACGTCCACGTCGAGTTGATGGACCCTCAGGCTGGGACGGGCGGCGACCCGCTCGACCAACGGGATCTTGAAATTCAGCCCCGGGCTGGCGATGCGGACGAACTTGCCGAATCGCTCCACGATGGCGTTGGTCTGTTGGGCGACCATGAAGAAGCTGGAAAACGCGAGCACCAGCGCGAAAAAGGCCCCGAATCCAGCCAGTACGGTTCCGAGTACGATGACGTCCATTCCGTAGGTGTAACAGTCGACGCCCGACGGCATTCCCGCTCGGCGTCGAGTCGGATGTGACTTTCGCCCGCCGGCAAGCTCTGCGACCATGTCCGGGTGCTCGCATCTCTGTTCGAGGGTGGGGACGGCCTCGCCGATCGGGCCCAGCGCGTCGTCGCGGCCCGGCTCCTGCGGGCGCCCGCCCGGATCGTTCGGACGCTAGTCGGCCGCCCGATGGTGGTCGACGACCAGCGCCTCGACCTGCACACCCAGTTCACGCTGCGCGTCCTGGCGCGCTCGGGTCGGCCGCCGCTGCACCACCTCCCAGTCGAGCGGGCCCGCGCCGAATACGAGCACATGCCGGAGGTGTTCGAGGGGCGTCCCCCGGAGGTCGCGCGGATCGAGGATACGTGCTTTCCCGGGCCGGCGGGCAGCGTCGGAATCCGGATCTACGACGCTCACCCCGGCCAGCGCGCCCGCCCGATCCTGGTGTGGTTCCACGGTGGTGGAGGGGTCATCGGGAGCCTGCGCACCCACGACGTCGTCTGCCGCCGTTTGACGCGAAAGGGACAGTGCTTGGTGGTGAGCGTGGACTACCGCTTGGCGCCGGAATCGCCGTTCCCGGCCGCCGTCGAGGATGCGATGGCGGCCTTCGAGTGGGTCGTCGCTCACGCGGAGCGGCTCGGGGGCGATGCGCGACGGGTCGCGGTGGGTGGGGACAGCATGGGCGGGTGCATCGCGACGGTGGTGTGCCAGCTGGCGCGCGACCGATCCGGGCCTGCGCCGTGCTTTCAGCTCCTCGTGTACCCGCCGACGCAGGCCGGGGCCGACACGCCGTCGCGGCGCCGGTTCGCCGACGGGTTCATGCTGACGGCGGACATGATCGCGTGGTTTCACCGGCACTACGCGGGCGATGCCGATCCGACGGATCCGCGATTGTCGCCGCTTTTGGCCGACGACCTTCGGGGGCTCCCGCCCGCCTTCGTGGCCACCGCGGGGTTCGACCCGCTGCGGGACGAGGCCCGCGCGTATGCAGAACGCCTCCGAGCGGCGGGGGTCCCGGTGCGGTACTACTGTTACGGCACCTTGACCCACACCTTCTGCCAGTTGACGGGCGTCGTGCCGGCAGCCTCGGCGGCGGTCGACGACATCGCCGACGAGCTTCGGCACGCCCTGGCGACCTGACGCTTCGAGGCATTCGCTCGGCGGGGACTCGCGGCGAGCTTTGAACCGGGGCGGCCGCGTGGCATGGTGCTTCGAGCGGTGTCCAGCCTCGGCAGTATCTTCGACGGCACCGAGCCGACGCGCGGCGGGCCACGCGGGCCCGATTTGCGGGTGACCGTCGAGGTGCCCCGCACGGCGCTGGGATCGCCGGACGGCTTCGCGGCGCCCATTCCCACCACGGTGGAGGTCGACGGGCGATCGATCGAGCGCGTGCGAGGGCCCGAAGGAGAGGGGCCCGTCCCGCTGTTTCTGCCCGCGACGCTGCCCTCGGGGGCGGTGCTTCGCCTGCGTGGTCAGGGGGGGCGATCGCCGACCGACGGTGGGCCGCCGGGCGACTTGTTGGTCGAGATCGTGGTCGTCGATCGTCCGTCCCGCAGATGGTTGGTGCCGGTGGTGATCGGGCTGGGCGTGCTCACTGCTGCGGCTGCGGCCGCGGTCGCCCTCCTCTGACGGGGGCCGGCGTTACGCCTCCTTGGGCGTGAGGAAGTAGGCCACCAGGCCTCCGAGTGCCGACAGGCCGGCCACGACGAGGTCGATGACCGTCATGCGGGGCTCGAGGGAGACGAAGCGTCCCACCACCCCGACGACCACCGTCGCCAGGCCGAGGGTGGCCAGGGCTACGGCCACGAACGCTCGCAGGCGACGGGCGAGCACCATCGACAGGACGCTGTTGCGCCAGATCGTGCGTCCGATGTTGCGGATCCACAGGATGGCCGGGGTGAGCATGGCGACGGCCACTCCCACCGCCACGATCGAGAGCTCGGTGGCACCGATGGCGCTTCCCGTGACGAGCTCGACCACGCAGACGATGGTTCTGACCAGCGTGCCGTAGCCCCACACCATCAGCAAGAGCAGGCTGAGGGCGATCCACGGGCGCGCCGTCTTCGATTGTCGCGAGGCGCGTGCGACCAGACTGCGAGAGCCGACCAGACGCGTGGCCGTGTCGTCGACCAAAGGCGTCGCGTGGCCGGCGGCGAGCGCAGGGCTGGTGATGCTCTTCTCCGCGGTCGCGTCGGCCGGGACGTCGAAGGCCGCCAGCTCGGCTTCGAGCTCGGCCATCGATTGGTAGCGCTCGGCCGGTGAGCGGGCCATCGCGCGCTGAATGACGAGCTCGAAGGCGGCCGACAGATGAGGGGCCAGGTCGCAGGGGCGAATGGGCTCTTCGGTGAGCAGGGCGCTCAGGGTTTGCGCGGGGTCTTCGCGGTCGTGGGCGCACACCCCCGTGAGCATCCGGTAGAGGATCGCGCCGACCGAGTAGATGTCGGCCCGATGGTCGACCTTCGAGCCCTGGGCTTGCTCGGGGGCCATGAAGGCCGGCGTGCCCATGATGAGGCCGGTGCGGGTGTGCATCGCCTTGGCGGGGTCTTCGACGCGCGCGATGCCGAAGTCGAGCAGCTTCACGCGCGGGTCCTCGAGCCCACCGACCACGTAGACGTTCTCGGGTTTGAGGTCGCGGTGCACGATGCCGTGCTGGTGCGCCGCCTCCAGGGCGCGGCAGATCTGCCGCATGATGCGGGCAGAGATGGCCTCGTCGAGGGTCTTCTCGCGCTCCAGGATGGCGCCGAGGTCCTCGCCCTGGAGGAACTCGCAGACGATGTACGGGATCCCGTCGGGGGTGGAGTCGACGTCGTAGACCTCGACCACGTTCTCGTGGCCGATGGCGCAGGTGGTCTCGGCCTCTCGGCGGAACCGTTCCACGATCTCGTACTGCCGAGCGTGAAACTCGTGCATGACCTTGATCGCGTAGGTCCGATTCATCAGCCGGACGTGCCGAGCCTCGTAGACCCGGCCCATGCCGCCTTCACCCACCTGTCGAATGATCTGGTAGCAGTCGTTGAGGACGGCCCCGACCAGCGGGTCTTCGTCCTCGCCACGTGCGACCTCGACCAACTCCACCGCGTCGCGCGGGCAGACCTTGAAGTCCTCGGGGAACAGCTCCAGGCAGGTGGGGCACTGACGATTGTGGGGAAGCGTGCCGACCGGGGTGGAGCCGGGCTTGGGCATGCGCGCCTGCGTGACCAGCTTCGGTCGACTCGGCTCCGCAGGCTTGACCGCGCCGGGGCGGGTCCCTGGAGGAGGGATGGGGGAGCTCTTGGATGGCATCGAGGCGCGCGCCGAAAGCCGACGGTGTACGATCGTCCGCGCTGGCGGGCGGCAAAGCAAGCCGGCGTGCGCAAGCAGGTGGGCGAACGGATCCGGAGCGCGGAGATCGGCGGCGAGGATGCCGAGAGGCCGACACGCGACGACACGCCGTGGCCGCCGAAGACGTGATCATGCTTACCGTGACGCGGCCACGGTAGGGCACGCCCCCACGTGGACGCCCCGTGGATCGGTCGGGCGTGCGCGGCTTTGCGCCCTCGGTCGCTCGGGCCACGACACGCCTGCGATGACGCGCGCCGATCGACGTCACGTCGTGCGCCGGATCGCGCGGGTGAGCCCGTTCGACGCCCCTCGATCGCGCGCCGATTCGGGTGGCCGATCCGATCGACGCGCCGCGCGGCGAAGGCCGTCGGGCGGCGCTGTCGGCCCTCGAGAACCGGTGCGCTTGCGGGGGATCATCGCGGCGGTATCATGGCGCGGCCCTCTCGCCCCTCGGCGCCGAATGAATCCTCGAGAGCCGCATCCGCCGTCGCCTGCGGCAGCGCACGCTCCATCCGGTGCGGCCGTCGGCGGTGCCCCTGCGACCCCTGGCAATCTGCGCCCCGAGTGGGGTGCCGGACCCCCGGGCGCCACCCCTCCGTCGGCGGGGGGGGCAGCGGAGAACCCCCCCCTGCCCGTGGCGCCCGTCGGCAACCAGTTCGGGACCTTCGGCGGGGTCTTCACGCCGGTGTTCCTCACCATCTTGGGGGTCATCGCCTTCATGCGTACCGGATACGTCACCGGGTACGCGGGTCTTTGGTTCACGCTGGGAATCCTCGTCCTCTCGAAGGCGATCACCACGCTCACGACGCTGAGCCTGTCGGCGATCGCGACGAACGTGGACGTTCGGGTGGGGGGTGTCTACTTCATGATCTCGCGGGTGCTCGGCCCCGATTTCGGGGGGAGCATCGGCATCACGCTGTTCACCGCCCAAGCGGTCGGGGTGGCATTCCATACCATCGGGTTCACCGAGGCGACGTTTCAGGTCCTCGGCACGTTCATCGGCGCCGGTACTCTGGCCGCCCTCCATGCGGCGAAGGTGCCTCAGATCGTCTCGACGTTGGTGGTGGTGGCTCTCTTCCTGTTGACGATGAAGGGCGCAGAGGCGGCGATGAAGACCCAGTACGTGGTGCTGGCGGTCCTGGTATTGTCGCTGGCGAGCTTCATCGTCGGGGGGGCGATGGATTTCGATGCCGATCTCCTGGAGGAGAACGAGGCGGCGGCCTTCACCTCGGAGATCGGTTTTTGGACGCTTTTCGCGATCTTCTTCCCGGCGGCGACGGGGATCACCGCGGGTGCGAACATGTCGGGGGATCTCAAGGATCCCGGCAAGTCCATCCCGCGAGGTACGCTGGCCGCAGTCGCCGTCGCCATCGGCATTAATTTGCCAGACCCCGCCTTT
>CAZYSW010000066.1:0-7830 GCA_964650105.1 uncultured Nannocystaceae bacterium | reverse complement strand
GTACCTGACGCAGATCGTGTTGACCGCCGGGACGTCGCCGCGCGCCGACTTGCAGGCCGACCCGTTCGGCGAGCTCCAGAAGATGAGCGTCTGGGCGCCGTTGGTGGTGTTGGGGGTCTTCGCGGCCACGCTCAGCTCGGCGCTGGGCAGCCTGTTGGCGGCGCCTCGCATCCTGCAGGCGATGGGGCAGGACCGGCTGATGAAGCCGATGGAGTTCTTCGGCAAGGGCTCGGGTCCGACCAACGAGCCCCATCGGGCGACCGCCCTGACCTTCGTCATCGCCGTGGGGATTCTGTGGGCGGGAGATCTCAACGCGGTGGCCGAGATCATTTCGATGTTCTTTTTGATCTCCTACGGGATGATCAACCTGTCGGCTTTCGTCGAGAGCAAGAGCGCCAACCCCAGCTTCCGCCCTCGCTTCAAGTATTTCCACTGGATCACCGGCATGGCAGGGGCGATCGGTTGCCTGATCGCGATGCTGAAGATCAACGACACCTACGCGATCGTGGCGTTGTCGATCACCGGAATGTTCTACTTCTGGCTGCGCAAGCGAGAAATCCAGACCAACTGGGGCGACGCCAAGCGCGGGTTCATCTTTCAACGCACGCGCGACAGCCTCTTGTACCTGGAGACTTCGAAGTTTCATCCCAAGAATTGGCGCCCGATCCTCGCCGCGATCAGCCCCGACCCGCTCGCTGACCGCCGCCTAGTCCAGGTCGGGGCGTGGTTGGAATCGCGCCGAGGTCTGTACACTGTCGCGGAGATCCACGAGACCCCCGAGCCGAGCCTGGCCGCGCGTCTGCAGTTTCGGAAGCAGCGCCGGGAGGAGGTCAAGAGCTACCTGACCAGCCTCGACATCGTGGCGTTCTCCGAGGTCGTGTGCGTCGACGATTACCTGGAGGGGTTGTGTACGTTCCTGCAGAGCTACTCGGTCGGAGGCCTGCGGCCGAACACCATCTTGGTCTCCATTCCGCCGCCGCACGACCCGGACGCGCGCGCGCGGTTTCTGCAGGTCATCGCCATGACCCGTTCGTTCGACCTCAGCACCGTGCTGCTCAAGCCCGGCGAGCTGGTGCTGGACAAGCCACGCCGGATCATCGACGTGTGGTGGCGAGGTCCGCGCAACGGCAGCCTCATGGCGCTGTTGGCCTACCTGGTCAAGCAGGACCGGAGCTGGCGAACCGCGACCATCCGGGTGTTCCGCCCGGTCCCCAACCCCGAGCAGGAGGGCCAGGCGCGGGCGGAGCTGGCCAAGGTGTTGGAGAACGCGCGGATCGAGGCGGAGATCGAGGTGTTTTGCGCTCAAAGCGAGCCGCATCACTTCATCGCGGAGCGCTCGGGCGGTGGTGCCGACCTGGTCATGCTCGGCCTGGGTACCGCGGATCTCGAGAATTTCGGTGAATACCTCGCGGCCATGGACCCGCTCCTCGCTCGCCTGCCGACGACCCTCTTGGTGTGGTCGAACGGCGAGGCGGACCTGTCCGCCTGAGACTGGCTATCCGAGACGCCGCCCTTCGCTTAAGATGCGGGCGATCATGCGGAGATGTTCGCGCTCGCTTCTCGGCCTCGTCGTGCTCGCGTGGGCGTGCAAGGTGCCGAGCACGCTGGGCCTTCCCTGCCTGGAGGACGCCCACTGCGATGCGGGGCAGTTTTGCGGCGCCGACGGGACGTGTGAGCTGGGCGAGCCGCCGGCGACGGGGAGCTCCAGCGGCGTAGAGTCGGGTTCGAGCAGCTCGACGGGGGAGCTCACCACGAGCAGCACCGGCACGGGTTCGACGGGGACGTCGTCGGTCGATCCCAGCGACACCGCGAGCTCGTCGAGCACGGGCCCGGCGTGCGGCCGTGCGATCGGCCTGTGCGATCACCTCGACGTTCTCTTCGTCGTGGACAACTCCGGCAGCATGCAGGACGAGCTGACCGCGTTGGTGCCCGCGTTCACGAACTTCAACGACTTGTTGGAGGATGTGGTCGGTGGCTTCTGCACGTACCACATCGGTGTCACCAGCACCGAGATCGCGCCCGACTACCAACCCGCCGAGTGCCAGGTGCGGGGAGCACTCAACCGCAGCGGCGCCCTGGCCAACGGTCAGCCGTGCTTCGGCGATCCTGATCACCCCCCGTGGCTCACCGAGGAAGACAGCTCCTCGGTGCTGGGGTGCCTGCTGGCGGTGGGCGCGAACTACGACACCGACGAGAAGCAGCTCGAGACGGTCTTGGCGGCCCTCTCGGACGAACTGGCCGCGCCCGGTGCGTGCAACGAAGGGTTCTTGCGCGATGACGCCGCGCTCCTCGTGGTGCTGGTGACCGACGAGGACGACGACGACGACAGCATGAAGCCGGACGAGCACTCCGACCGCACCGGATCGATGGGGGATCCCACCGACTGGTACGAGGCGCTCACGGCGATCAAGCCGGCGAGCAACGTCGGTGTGCTGGCCCTGGTCGCCGATCAACCGGAGGGTTGCAACTGGATGCCTTCCCCGGGGCTGTCCGATGGCAGCGGAGCCGAGTACGCGCACCGGATCCTGCTGTTTCTGCAGCACTTCACCGGCGCGGGGTACGGCTCGCACATCGAGACGGGGAATATCTGCGGCACCGCCGGCGAGCTCCAAGAGAAGCTCAGCGAGGTCATCGATGTGCTGCAGAGCGTCTGCCAAGACGCCCAGTTCTGATCGACGGCTGTTCGCTGCACGAAGCGGGGGGTCCTCGCGTCTGCGGGGGCGCCTGCGGTCGCTACTTCACGCCGTGCATCATCTTGTTGAGGCGGCCCGACAGGAGGAGGAGGAAGAGACCGATGCCGACCGTGACGTAGCCGATGTTGCCGAAGACCTCCACGTAGGTCGCCAGCGTATCCTGCGGAGAGGCGGCCGCGGCCGCTTCCTCGCCCCCGTCGCCCCCGGCGCCCGTGAACTGAGCCAAGCTGGCCGCCAGGGAGTTGGAGAAGGCGAACGAGAGGAACCACGCACCCATCACCGCGCCCGTCATGCTCTTGGGGGCGAGCTTGGTGACCATCGACAGGCCGATGGGGGAGATGAAGAGCTCGCCGGTGGTGTGCAGCATGTACATGAACACCAGGATGAAGAGCGGCTCACGGGCATCGACTCCGGCCATCCCGGCGCCGCCCACCACCAGCAGAAAGCCCGCCCCGAGCTGAATGATCCCGAGCG
Source organism: uncultured Nannocystaceae bacterium (assembly GCA_964650105.1). GTDB lineage: Bacteria > Myxococcota_A > Polyangia > Nannocystales > Nannocystaceae > CAZYSW01. The sequence goes on along the minus strand of CAZYSW010000066.1, from coordinate 4,663 downwards.
CGAACTTGCGGGGGATCGATGGATTGAGACCCACGCGATCGAGGCGGACCCACATCCACGAGAACAACGAGCCGAAGGTGATGATGAAGAAGGGGTTGAACGACTGGGTCACCGAGGCCGGCATGTTCCAGCCGAAGACCTCACGATCGACGTTGCGGTCGGCGAACAGCGTCAGGGAAGTACCGGCCTGCTCGAAACAGGCCCAGAACACCACGTTGAAGACCATGAGGATCATCAACACGAAGATGCGGTCGCGCTGGACTCGGTCGCCGCCGCGCAGGGCCACGCCGACCAAGCTACCGCAGACGTAGACGAGGGTGCCGACCAGGAGCAGGTCGACGATCTGCTTTTGCTGGACCAAAAAGTACAGGATGGGAACGACCAGGAGCGAAAGCAGGATGGTGAGCGACTGGCGGTCGATCCCGTAGACTTTCTGCCGCAGCCACTCGGGATCCGGGGGCTCGCCGTGGCCCTCCAGTTTGGAGCGCCCCGCGATGAAGGTGCCGATGCCGAGCAACATCCCGATGCCCGCCAGGCCGAAACCGTAGGGATAGCCGTAGGTCTCACCGACCCATGCGCAGACCGTGGTCGCCAACAGCGCGCCCACGTTGATCCCCATGTAGAAGATGGTGAAGCCGGAATCGCGCCGTGGGTCCCCGTCTTCGTACAGGCGGCCGACGATGCTGGAGATGTTCGCCTTGAAGTAGCCGTTGCCGACGATGATGAAGCCCATCCCGAGGTACAGCGACGACTCCGTCGAACCCAGGATGATGAACTCGCCGATGGCCATCAGGGCGCCGCCGAGGATGACGGCCCGTCGGTAGCCGAGGATCTTGTCGGCGAGCTTCCCACCGGCGACCGGCGCTGCGTAGACGAGCGCGGTGTAGGCACCGTAGACGGAGATCGCCGCCTCGTCGCCCAACAAGAGCGCCTTGGTCAGGTAGAGGGTGAGAAGGGCGCGCATCCCGTAGTAGCAGAAGCGCTCCCACATCTCGGCGAAGAACAGGACGTACAGGCCTTTGGGATGCCCTTTGGGGATGTCGCGTGGGCTCATGGTCGGTGTCGGAGGCTGCCTCGGGCCGCCGGGCATGCTGGCAGCCGAGGGGGCTTTGAGCAATCGAGGTGGGATCGCTTGTCGCGGCGGGCCGGAGGTCGCCGGATCTCCCGATTTGGGGCGGTGTGAGGTTGCGCGCCAGGCGGCGATGATGGCCGCCGGAAGCGAGGTCCGAGCGGGGCGGCGCGGGCCGTGCTCGGCGGCGCATCTCGGCGGCGCCGGTCAGGAGGGCGAGTGCGTCGCGGTCGGGCGCGGAGCGGGAGCGGAAGGGGGTGCGACGGTGGTGATGCCCCGGGGGCCACGGGACACGGTGGACGAGCACGAGCCAGAGGCGATCGACGTGCGGCGTTTCGGAGAAGGACGATTCACGCCGACCCGGTCCTCGGAGGATCGATGCACGGGGATCGTCGGCCGGTGGGCTGTGTCAGCGTGTCGATGGCGCGGCGCAAAGCGCCGGCCGGTGATCGATCGCGAGCGGGCGGTCCCGGCACGAGGTGTTGCACGGCTACGAGGTAGCGGAGCGTTCGCCGATCTCCCGAGCCGGTTTCCGGTCGTTGCAGGATTTCGCCGAGATCGGTGATCCTGCCGAAGTGGGCGCATCTCCCGACGATCGTGGGCACCGACAGGTCGAGCATACCGCCGATGTGGCGCTGGAGATCTGGGCTCCGTCCGAGGAGGCATTGCTGGAGGAGGCGGCACGCGCCGTGGTGGGGATCTTGACCGGGGGTGCGGAGATCGGAACGCAGGAGGAGCGCTCGGTGGACCTCGAGGCGCTCGACCCTCCCGATCGCCTGGTTCGCTTCCTCAACGAGATCCTGTATTTGGCAACGATCGAGGGATTTCTGTGTGCTTCGGCCGTCGTCGAGTTGCGGCCGGGGGGGCTGCGGGGCACGCTCCTCGGAGAGGGCGACGGGTTCGATCGCCTGACGACCGAGATCAAGAGCGCGACCTACTACGACCTTCGCCTGGTGCGCCGCGACGACGGGACGTACTGGGCGCAGGTGGTGATGGACGTCTGAGTCGAGTTCCTCATGACCGTCGAGTTCGAGCAGATCGATCCGTATCGCTGGAGGATTCCACGCCGCGGAGGGATGCGGGTGCCGGGCCTGGTCTACGCGTCGGCGGAGATGATCGACGACATTCGAGCCGACAAGAGCCCCGAGCAGGTGATGAACGTGGCGCACTTGCCGGGGATCGTGGGGCACAGCCTGGCGATGCCCGACGTGCATTGGGGGTACGGGTTCCCGATCGGCGGGGTCGCGGCCTTCGACGAGAACGAGGGTGTGTTGAGCCCGGGTGGCGTCGGATACGACATCAACTGTGGTGTTCGGCTGCTGCGCTCGAACCTGCGTCGCGAGGACGTGGTCGACCACCTCGAGCACCTCTCCATCGCGCTGTACCAGGCGATCCCTTGCGGTGTGGGGAGCAAGAGCCGGGTGCGTCTCGGCACGCGCGATCTCGATCGCGTGCTGGTGCAGGGCGCGGGTTGGGCAGTGCGTTCGGGGTACGGCCGAGACGCGGACCTCCAGACCATCGAAGAAGGGGGATGTCTCGCGGGCGCCGACCCGAGTCGCGTATCCGATCGCGCCAAGGAGCGGGGACGGCCGCAACTCGGCTCACTGGGGTCGGGCAACCACTTTGCCGAGCTCGGATACGTGGCCGAGGTGTTCGACGAGGCGGTGGCGTCTCGCTTCGGCCTGCGTGTCGGCGAGGTCACCCTGCTCATCCACTCCGGCTCACGCGGCCTCGGCCATCAGATCTGTGACGATGCGTTGCACCGCATGCTGAAAGCCTCTGCGGAGTACGGGATCGATCTTCCCGATCGGCAGCTCTGTGCTGCCCCGCTGGGTAGCCCGGAGGCGAAGGATTACTTTGCTGCGATGGTGTGCGCGGTGAACTTCGCGTTCGCCAACCGGCAGGTGATGACGCACATGGCCCGCGAGGCAATGAGCCAATTTTTCGGGCAGAGCGAGGAGGAGCTCGGCCTGGAGCTGGTCTACGACGTGTGCCACAACATCGCCAAATGGGAAACGCACACGATCGAGGGACGGCAGCGCAGGGTCTGCGTGCACCGCAAGGGCGCCACCCGGGCGTTTGCCCCGGGACATCCCGGGGTCCCGGAGCAGTATCGCGACGTGGGGCAGCCGGTCCTGGTTCCCGGTGACATGGGTCGCTATTCGTACGTGCTGGTCGGGACCGAGCGGGCGATGAAGGAGACGTTCGGTTCGAGCTGCCATGGGGCGGGCCGGCGGTTGTCCCGCATGAAGGCGAAGCGGGCCGCGCGAGGTCGATCGATCTTCCGGGAGCTTCAGGACCAGGGGATCTGGGTGCGCGCCGACAGCAAGGCGACCGTGGCCGAGGAGATCTCGGAGGCGTACAAGGACGTGGCCAACGTCGTCGAAGTGATGGATGCGTCGGGCATCGCGAAGAAGGTGGCGAAGCTGGTGCCGCTGGCCGTCGTGAAGGGATGACCCGAGGGCGGTGGACGCCCTGGTTCTCGGTTGGTACCAACGGGCGGGCCGAGATCGAAGATGGGGAGGCATCGACTCGCTTCTTGGGCGCTGGCGCTGGTGGTGGGAGCGGTTTCGCGTCCCGTCTGGGCGGGGCCGGTCAACGCCGAGAAGCTGCGTGCGGATTCGGATGCGCCCGGCTGGAGCGGGTCGCTCGACGTGCGGATCTCGGTGGCCAGCGGCAACGTGGATCGGCTCGACGCGGGGCACGGCGGCGGGCTGCAGTGGAAGAGCATGCATCGCCCCGGTGTCGGTTTCGGTGGGCGGGAGCCGCCAGTCGGGGCTCCACCGTTCATGAAGGATCAGTGGTTTCTGGTCACGGACGCGGCGTACTCGCAGCTCGGTGGAAACGACATCACGCATCGCGGGCTCGCGCACATGCGGTACACGCGAATGTGGGTTCCGCGGGTGGGTACGGAGCTGTTCGTGCAGGTGCGGTACAACAAGTTCACGCGGCTGCGCACCCGGCTGCTCGGGGGCGGTGGGCTACGCCTCGACATGATCCACCGCAAGACGTTCATGGCATGGCTGGGATCGGGGTACATGGTGGAGTACGAGCTCAACGATACGGTCGATGGCGACCCGCACCCGTCCGAAATCGTGAACCACCGTTGGACGAGCTACGCCGTGGGACAGCTCCGGGTCTGGGATCAGCGCCTCGCGATCCGGAGCACGACCTATGCTCAGCCGCGCTTCGACGCGTTCACCGACGTAAGGGTGCTGCAAGCCTTGCAAGTCGAGGCTCGAGCTGCCCCGGTCTTCGCGCTCGGCGTCGATTTCAATCTGATCTACGATAGCCGACCGCCCCGGGAAGTCGAGCCGCTCGATCTCCTGCTGGGGACCTACATCCGCGTGGGTTTTCCCTGAACCGCAGTCCCGACAGTCGAGAAGGTCGACAACAAATCGAGAATCGACGCTGAAGACTCCAGGATCGATGTCGGCGGCGAGGTGCGGAGCGTTAGTCGAGCACCAGCGGACCCGTGGGATCCGCGGACCCCCCCTCACGACACCGGGACGGACGTTTCGTCGTCCCGGGCGATCCGTCCTCAATCCCGGAGCAGTCGCCGGTCCCGTCCGTCGACGATCATGAGCTTCGACT
>CAZYSW010000065.1:0-17192 GCA_964650105.1 uncultured Nannocystaceae bacterium | reverse complement strand
CGGGGTGCGACCCATGAGCAGCAGCCCCGTCCTCCCCAGCCTCGACGGCGACCTCCTCGAATCGGCGCGCCGAGCCTTGCTCGAGGACCACGCGCTGCAAGTCGGCGGGAACGATCGATCGCCGAACGTCGACCGCCTACTCGCGTGGATGGACGCGGGATACTACGGTCGGTGCTCGGTGTGCAGTCGCCAGATCGAGGCGTCTCGCCTGGAAAGCGATCCGACGATTTCGGTGTGTGGCGATTGCATCAAGCACCGTAGCGCGCCCGGTGTCCTCCTTTGAGGGGTGCGGGGCCGTTGCGGCACGGACGAGGGCGAGCGCGCCCGCCCGGCCCGGCGTGAACCCCGTGAAAGATCGCTGGCCTTCGAGCCGCTTCGGACGGGCACCGGCCCTGGGGACTTGTTGCCGTTCGCTGCGGGGGAGGGAGGGTATCGAGGGCGGCCGGAGGCCCCCCGGAAGGACGTATGCGGCTCGCTCTCTTCGACGCGAACGACACGCGCATCGGTGCGGCGGTCCTCGTCGGCCTCGCGCTCGGTTGCGGAGGCGATGACGGGCACGCGGACGCCGGGGCCGACGCAGGCACCTCGTCCGATGCCGCGGCGACCGACACGGACGGCTCCGAGACCGGCGGACCGGGGACCGCGACCACCGACACCGCCGGAGATCCGGTCCCCATTCCCGCGGCCGGCGGTGTCCGTCGCCTGCTCGCCCACCAGTACGTCCGCAGCGTGGAGCATCTCCTCGGCAGCCCGGCGGCGGCCGCAGCCGCCGATGCTCTACCCGACGATCCTTCCCTCGGGGGCTTCGATGCGGTGGCCGCTGCGGAGCTCCCCCTGTCGCCGACGGCGGTGGAGCGCTACGAGACCACGGCACGGGCCGTCGCCCGGGCGGCCCTGGCGGACCCGAGCCGCTTGGCGCAGGCGGTTCCGTGCATCACCGAGGGCCCCCACGATGCCACCTGCTTCGAGGGGATGAGCCGAGACTTCGGTCGCCTCGCGTTTCGACGCGCGCTCACCGAGCGCGAGGTCGCGGCCCTCGTCGAGATCGGGGAGCAAGCTCGCGATTTCGCCGACGGAGACTTCCACGTCGGGGCCGAGTACCTGCTCGGAGCCATCCTGCAGGCGCCGAGCTTTCTGTACATCGTCGAGATCGGCGAGTACGACGACCAGCTCGGCGCGAGGCGCCTGACCCCCAACGAGCTCGCGACGCGCATGTCGTTCTTCTTGCTCGGCCGAACGCCGGGTGCCGAGCTCCTCGCGCTCGCCGAAGCGGGCGGGCTGTCGACCGAGGACCAGATTCGCGACGTGGCGCGCGAGATGGTGCGCCGTCCCGCCGCCCGCGCCGCCGTGCGCACCTTCTTCGACGAACTCTACCTCCTGCGAGAGCTACCCGCCAAAGGAAAGGACCTCACGCTCTTCCCCGTGTACGACCAGGCCCTGGCCGAGGCGATGCGAGAGGAGACGCTGAGGCTGATCGAGCACGTCGCCTTCGACGCCGGCGGCAGCTTCCTCGACATCCTCGACGCCGACTACACCTTCGTGAACGATGCGCTGGCCGGAATCTACGGCCTTCCCCCGCCCGGGGACTGGACGCGCGTGGATCTGCCGGCGGGGCAAGGCAGGGCCGGCCTCTTGACGCTCTCGGGCTTCCTCGCGACGTGGGCGCACCCCGACCAGAACTCCCCGACGCGGCGCGGGCTGTTCGTCCAGGAAACCCTCCTGTGCGCGGACGTTCCTCCGCCACCGCCCGACGCGAACCCGACCCTCCCCGAGCCCGACGACGACACCACCCTCCGCCAGCGGCTCGAGATTCACATGGAATCGGGGGTGTGCCGGAGCTGCCATGTCCGAATGGATCCCATCGGATTCGCCTTCGAGCACTTCGACGCCATCGGACGCCGTCGCGAGCTCGACAACGGCTTCCCCATCGACGCCTCGGGAGAGGTCCCGGACATCGGTTCCTTCGACGACGCCGTCGAGCTCGTCGCAATCCTGCGGCGCGATCCTCGCGTCCCCGCATGCCTGGTTCGCAACCTGTACACGCACGCGGTCGGAGCCTTCCCGGCCGAGGCGTTGCAGGCCGCCGCGTTCGCTCGCCTCGACGAGGCCTTCGAGCGGACGGACCACGATCTTCTCGAGCTCATGGTCGAGCTGACCGCCAGTCCTCTCTTTCGGCTCGTCGAGGCACCCAAGTGATCGAGAGGTGACCTCATGCACCCGCTTCGCAGATTCACGATCGGTCGTCGCACCCTCTTGAGGGGAGTCGCCGGCGGTGCCCTGGTGTCCCTCGCGCTGCCTCCCCTCGAGGCGATGCTCGATGCTCACGGCACCGCATGGGCCGACGGCGAGGGACTACCCCTGCGCTTCGTGACCTTCTTTTGGGGCAACGGGGTCATGCTCGATCGCTGGGAGCCCGCCGAGGTGGGCGAGGGTTGGCAGCCGAGCCCACAGCTCGCCCCCCTGCTGCCCGTCCGGGACTACGTGAACGTCTGCACGGGCCTGCAGAACCGGTGCGAGGACGCGATCACCCATCACGAGGGCATGACCGTGTTCAGCGGCCACACGTTCGTTCGGCGCGACGACCTGCCGGGCTTCGCATCGGACTACGGAGGGCCGACCATCGATCAAGTGATCGCCGACCGCATCACGCGGCGAGTGATCACGCCGGTGCGATCGGTGCAGATTCAGATCTCGAAGTTTCTCAGTCCGGCGGACAACGGGACGACCGCGGAGGTGCTGTCGGTGCGTGGCGAGCCGGGCAACCTTACGCCGCTCCCCCCCCAGCCCAACCCCGTCCAGGTCTGGAACAACCTCTTCGGCGCGTTCGTACCCCAGGCCGACGACCGTGCCCTCCGCCGCAGCGTCCTCGATTTCGTCAAGGAGGACGCCGACCGGTTGCGCGGACGCCTCGGCGCGCTCGACAACCAGCGGATCGACGCCCACTTGCAGGCGATCTACGAGCTGGAGCAGAAGATCTCGGCATTCGCCCCGACCTGCGATCTCGCCGCGGCGCCCTCGCACACCAACGCCGAGCCCAACGGGCAGGAGCAACTCGTCATGACCAACCGGATCATGGCCGAGCTGCTCGCTCGCGCGATGTTGTGCGACATCACCCGTGTCGCCTCCTACATGTTCCTCGGTCTGGCCGGGGAGGCGGTGCTCAGCGAGGCTGGCGCGACCAGCACCCATCACGTCCTTTCGCATCAAGGTGGGGAGCCGTACCACGATGGCATCGTCTTCATCATGGAGCGGTTGTCGGACCTCCTTCAGACGCTGCGGGATACCGAGGACATCGACGGAACGAACTTGCTGGACTCCACCATCGTGCTCGCCAGCAGCGATTGCTCGATCGGATGGACCCACAGCGTGCGGCGTCATCCGATACTGCTGGCGGGTAGGGGGCGGGGCTGGCTGCGTCATCCGGGGACCCACTACCAGGCGGTGGCGGCGGACGACCCCAATGCCCCGAATGCGCCGACCGCCGGCAACACCTCCGACGTGCTCCTCACGTGCTTGCGGGCCTTCGATCCCGCTGCCGCGTCGATCGGATCGAGCGAAGCCGGGTCCGACACGCCTCTGACGGCGATCATGGCCTGAGCGTCCTGTGCGACGCGCTCCGCCCCAGGGCATCGGAGAGGTCCTGCGAGGCGATGACACCGCCCCCGCCGGCTGGGCCGGCAGCGAAGCTCATGGCCTGCGATCGTCGACGTACGTCGTGCGGCTCATCGCTTCCACCGCCCCGCGGCCCACGAACGAGCCCCCGCGAACGTAGATGGCGTGACGATGCAGATTGACCGTCGTGCACACGTGGTCGGGGACCAAGAACAACAGGTCTCCGTAACGGGGTGGGGCGTCTCCGAGGACCCGGCAGGGCAGGTGCTCCTCGCTCGGCGAGGCCGGCACGAGGTCCTCGCGCCCCAACACCGCGCAGTTGGGCGCCGGGCGATCGGGCGCGATGGCCTTGCTGCCCGCGTCCAGGGTCACGCGGTCGGGACCCGGACGTGAAACGACGCGGCTCGCCACGAACGCGGCCTGCCGCAGGCCCAGGGCGCGATGGGCCGGGGAAGACCGCAAGTCCGAGAGCACCAGCGTGCCCATGGAGACCTGGTGGTCCCAGGCGGAGTCGGCGAGCCTCGGGTAGGCCAGAGCGTGCACGAAGCCGTGCGAGCCCGACGTCACGAGGAGCGGTCGTGACTGGACGGGCCAGGCGCGGGCGAGCTCGGTGAGACGGTCGTAACCGGCCCGGGCCACGTCGGCCTGATCCCATTCCACGTGCCCTTCGTAGCCGTGCAGGCCCGCGAGGCGAAGTGTCCTGGCCTTCGCCAGGGCCGACGAACCCGCCGCCCACGTCGCGGCAGGGCTTCCCGTGCGTCGCATGCCCACGTCGACGTCGAGGAGGACGTCGAACGGTCGGGTGGCTTTGGCCTCGTCCAACCAGTTCGCGAGCGCGTCGCCGTGTTCCGGCGAATCGGCCAACAGACGGATGCGCCCGCCCTCGTGTTCCCGCGCCAGCTCGACCAGGACGCGGCAGTCGGCCCGCGTGGGTGGATAGGCCCACAACACGTCGACCGCGCCCTCGGGGTGCACGCGCTCGGCGGTGTCGAGCACGAGCGCGAGCTCGTCGAGGGTCGAGCACTTCAATGCGGTCACGCCTCGCGCCATCAACATGCGGACGAGGCGGGACTGCTTGATCGTCTTGATGTGGGGACGCCATCGCCGCGCGGTCCCCACGGCGGCGAGGATCCGCTCGATGTTGTGCTCGACCGCATCGAGATCGATGACCAGCGCGGGTGTGAGCAGCCGATCTCCGAGCTCGAGCACCGCCCGCTCCAGGGTCTCGTGCATCTGTCGGGCACGCTGCGACTCGTCGCTCATGAGCACCTCCTCGTGCAAGCCCTGGCGCCGTCGGGGCGTCCGGGGCACGGCGCGCATCGCCTCAACGCTGACCCATGAACTCCTCGGCCAGCCGGCGCAACTTCAGCACCGAGGGCACGCCGTCCCCGCTGTGGAAGTACAGGTTGTCCGCGAACTTGACGTTGTCGGCGCTCTTCCAGGCCACGTAGGCGCGTCCTGCAGAACTGTCGAGCAGGGCGTTGATCTTGGCCTCGAACTCGCCCCGTACCGTGGCGACCAGCGCTGCGCCTTCGGCGGCCAGGCGGCCCGCGATGCCGTCCGCCTCGGTGCGGGTTCGCTGATCGTACTCCAGGGTCTCGGCTTCGATGTTGCGGATTCCGAGCAAATAGTCGTCGGTGATCGAATCCACCTGATCCTCCGGAACGTTCAGGGCCTTCGCAGCCTCGGCGACGATTGCAGCGCGCTCGGTCTCGGACAACGCCGCCAGCCGCTTGCGCGCCGCGCCCGGGGTCGTGTCTCCCTCCACGTCGATGAATCCCACCTGGTACGCGCGTTCCAGGCCGCTTCGGCGTTCGATCCACCGCTGCTCGAGCGAAGCCGCGAGCGCGTTCGTCGCCTCCACGTAGTTGTCGAGTTTCTGCTGCTCGCGTGCCACGATCTCGGAGGCCTCGTCCAGCAGCTTCTTCTGCTCGTTGAGCTGGATCTGCTGGAGCTGCCGCTCGTACTCCGGGCGGAACTGGACCGCGCGGATGAGAATGCGCTCGGCTTCCAGGTGAATCGGGGCCAACTTCTCGTTGAGCACCACGAGCGTGTCCTCGGCGACCGCCACGCGACGATCGGTGCTGTAGAAATCGGCGCTGGACAGCGCGGCGAGCTCCTCGCGCAGCACGCTGACGGTGGTCTCGGCGGCCAGGCGCTGGAACCGATGGGCTCCGTCGGCATCGAGCTGATGATTGCCGGCCTGGACCACCTCCCAGGCCTCGCCGGGCTTGATGCGATAGGGCACCGAGACGTCGATGTAGACGATGTTGTTGTCCTTGGTCCGGATCTGGAGCTGCTCCTTTCCGCTCTCCTCGGCGGCGTAGTCGAGGTACAGATACTTGCGGGGCAGGTGGATCACCTTGTGAATCCCCGGAATCCGCAGCACCCAGCCCGGCTCGAAGTCGTCGGCGACGACGCCGCTCAAGGCGCTCTGCCGGACGCCGATCTCGGAGGGGCTCACGGTCGAGAACAACAAGGAGGGCGCGATCCACAGGGCCAACGTCGCGAGCACGAACCAGCGGAGAATCCTGGCGATGGCCTTCACTTCCCACCTCCTTCCATCTGCACGCGGGTGGGCGTGGAGTCGTTCATCCAGGGCTGAATCGTGATGGTGACGCCGGCGAGCTTGCTGCCGAGGCGCTCCATCACGCGCTCCACCGGCTGGGTCTTGAACGCGTCGATCTCCGCCTTCTTCGCCAGGTACTCCGCTTCGAGCTGGCCGCGGAGCTCTTCGGCCTCGCGTTCGGCCGCCGACCGCTTGGCCTGCCCCTTGGCGATGGAGTCGATCCTGTAGGTGTCGGCTTCCCGGATCGCGTTGGCCTTGTTGCTCACCGCCGTCGCCAGCAGGGCCTCGAGCTCCGCGCGCTTCTCTTGCATCATGCGGTTCTGGTCGCGCTCGACCTCCGCCAGACGCCGTCGACGCTCCGTCTCGGCGCGGGTCAGCTCCGAGGCGATGACCGACAACTGGTTCTCCGCCTCGTTACGTGCCTCGATGAGGTTCTCGTATTCGTCGGAGAATCGCGGTCGGGGCGTCACGATCTGCGTGACGGTGATCCCGTGAGGCTCGAGGATCTCGTTCAGTCGCGCCCTCGCGCGCTCGGTGGCGGCCCCGAAGTTCGCCGGGTTGGACACCGAGATCGTCGACTCGCGGCCGAATTCGTCCCGCAGGATCGCGCGCGCGGTGGGCCGCATCCATTGCCGGAAAGCGTTTCCTTCGCCCGCATCACGCAGCACCGCCTGCGCCTCGGCGCCCAGGATCTTGAAGATGATCGAGGTGTCGTTGAACAGGAAGTTCGAGCCGTCGCTCGCGCGCACGGTGAGCTCCTGGACGTGCAACTCGTCGACGCTCTTGTCTCCTTTCATCACGAATGTCTGCGGAGACGCGTCGACCACGTAGATGCTGTGAAGCCCGAACGGCGCCCGGAACACGAGCCCGGGTTGGACGATGGTGTCGACGTTGCCGGTGACGTTGTTGACCCGGACCGCGACCTGGCCGGGCTCGATCGCTTTCCACGACGAAACCGTCAGCACGATGAAGAGGACGAACGCGGCGACGAGCCACGAGAACACGGCCCAGCCGCCGTCCTCGAACCGCCGAAAAAACGACGCCAGTCGTTCCAGGGCGTTCGGCGCGCCCGACGAGATCACTTGCATGGGTTCGACTCCGTGAATCGGCCCCGCTCGTTGGGCGAGGGGGCTCGCGCGGGATCGAAACCTAGCAGGACCCCTACCGTCCCGGGTGTCTTTTTTGCTGGTCTACTGGGCGGCGTCGGCGGAGGCGGTCGACAGGGGTTCGGTGCACAGATGACCAAGCTTCTCTCCCCGCTCGACCCAGGCCATAATCACCTCGCGAACGCGCTCCATCAGCAAGGAAAGCTGCTCGTTGGACAGCCCCTTCGTTTCGATCTGCGGGGCGATGTAGACCTCGATCGTCGACGGGCGGATCGTGAAGCGTCCCTTGGGGAGCATGCGATAGGCGCCTCGCACGGCGATCGGGACGATCGGGAGTCCCGCGTCGCGGGCCATCGCGAAGACGCCGCGCTTGAACGGACGAAGTCGGCCGTCGAGGGTCCGGTGGGCCTCGGGGAACGTGAGGATCGAGATTCCCCGGGAAGCCCGTTCGCGGATGGCCTCGGCGATGCGTAGGAAGCGGTCGTGCGCGGTGCGGTGAACGGGAATTGCATTGGCCGCGCGCATGAGCCACCCGTAACCCGGAACGCGAAGGTGGGCAGCGTTCTCGAGGCCGCACAAGGGAACGCGGATCGAGCCGCACGCGATGCAGGCGTCCAACATGCTCACGTGGTTCTGAACGAAGATGGACACCTTCGTGGGGTCGTACCCCGGATCGCGAGTCACGCGCAGTCGGCTGAAGGCGAGCCACAGCGGCCAGGCCGTCTGCGGGTGGGGAAAGCGGAGCTGAAAGCGCTCGAACGGCACGACGAGCATGATCGGGGCGCTGGCTCCGACGAGGAAGATCATCCACAGAATCGTGAGGACCCAGGCGACCACCGACCACGGCAGCCATACGAGCTCACCCAACAGAGTTCGTCCGTCCTGCTGCAAGGCGCCAGATACGATAGCGCGAAACCGGGGAGGCCTCCTGCGCCCCGAGGCGTGAGGTACGGCACCAGCCGACAACGCCGACGCCGCCCTCGCGACGCGCTCGGGTCCCGGGCGCGCACGGGCGCCCACCGGCGCGGTTGCGCCGTGGCGACGCGACGGTTTGCGCTACCTCGCCGGACCCCGAAGGGGTGAGGTTGGTCCGCAGGCGGACCTTCCGGCGGGTTCGCGCGAGGTGTGGTGGCACCGCCGCGTGGAACGGGTCGGTGGTCGGCCGCGAGCATTCGGATGCGATCCGAGGTCGACGACCCGGTTGCCGCTCGGACGCCGGAACCATCCGACCGTGTGCCCCGGCGCCGGCCGTGCAGCGGTCGTTCGTCGCTCGTGACTTGCGTGCGCGCACCGATGCTCGGCTCGATGCCACGGTGGGCCGATGCTCGAGGATCGCTCCATCCGCCGACGCGGTGGGTCGGGGAAACGCTCGCCCGTTTCGACCCCGGCAACGAGCCGCGGGTGGACGCCCTCGTCGGCCCCGTCGCGAGCTTTCGCGAGATTCGATGCCTTGTGCCCATGCGGCCCTCCCCGCGGTCGGAGGCGATCTCGGAGATCGCACGAGTGCGATCTCCCCCTGCATGCCGGGGCCGGGAATTGACGGCGATTTGTGGGGCTGGAAGACCGTTTTCGGCCAATTGCGGGCGCTACACTGATGTCATGGCCGAGCACGATCAAAACGCTCTCGCACTCCTCGAAGCCGCCGAAAGTGCGTTACTCATGGCGGCCGCACGGCTCGAGGAGGCGCTCGTCGCCGTCGAGCGGAGCGCGGCCCCGCTGCCCCCGGTGACCGTGCGCCGCGCACGAGGGTGGGGGGCGATGATCCAGGCTGGCCTTCGTCGGCTCGCCGCGCGACACCCCGTACCGGCCCTCGCCGACCCTCGGGGTCGGAGCTCCATCGCGCATTGAGGACCGCGCCGCGTTTTCCGCTCGGCGAGCTGCCGAACGACTCGGCCCGTTCGGCGTGGTTCGTGTCCGCGACGGAGCCACGCGCGAGAGCTTCGATCCTCGACCGTGACGACGGAGTCTGCGTGCGGGTCCGCCGTCGTCCCCTGGGGGTCGCGAAGGTTCCGCCGTGGCGGCCCGCCCCGTACCGTCGTCCGGCTCCGCGAAGCCGGGATCGCCGGCCCGTGCACGTTTCACCGTCGACGCTCTTCGGGAGCACACAGCCGCGTCCGGTCGATCCGAATCTCCTCGGGTGGTCGGATCGCTCGGTCCCCGTCGGCGGCACACGTGGTGCATCGCTCCCGGGAGCATGGCTCGATCTGGATCACGATGGTGGTCGGCACGTCGAAGGCTCCGGCGATCCGTTGCCGCACCTCTTCGCGCAGGCGCTCGGTCCGCTCGAGGGTCCAACGTGCCGGTGCCAGGAGGTGCAGGCTGACGAAGCGCTCGGTCCCCGCATCGAGGACCCGCAGATCGTGCGGGTCGTGCATCCCCGCCGGAGGGTGACGCTCGAGGGCACGTGCCACGGCTTCGACCAGCTCGGGACGTCGGGTATCGACCAGCCTGCCGAACGCGTTTCGAAGTACCGATACGCCCGTCCACAGCACCCACGCGGCCATGGTGCAGGCCAGCACGGGGTCCAGCCACCACCATCCCGTGATGCCCACGATCGCGACGCCTCCCAAGAGCACCGAGGAGGTGACCGCGTCCGCGACGAGGTGACGACCATCGGCGACGAGCGCCAACGACTCGACTTTCTGGCCGCGTCGAACGAGCCAGGCCCCCAACGCGGCGTTGGCCGCGGTGGTCCCGAGGACGATGAGCGAGCCCACGCCCAGCGAATGCAGCGGTTCGGGGTCCACGAGGCGCGGAATCGCTGCCCAGACGATCGCCCCGGCCGCCGCGAGCAACATCGCCCCTTCCACTCCCGCCGAAACCGACTCGACCTTTCCGTGCCCGAAGGGGTGCTCTGCGTCCGCCGGTTCGACGGCGAATCGGACCGCAAACAGGACCATCAGCGCCGCGGTGACGTTCACGACGCTCTCGAGCGCGTCCGACAAGATGGCGCGCGATCCCGTCATGCCCGCGGCCACGAGCTTGGCGACCAGGAGCGCCGCCCCCACACCGAACGCCGTCCAGGCCGTTCGAAGGCGAATGCGGGCGTGCTCGCTGCGCCAGCCGTCCCTGCGCGAGACGCTCTCTTGACGCAAGGCGCGGGGGCGACCCGATCGAGCTTCACCAGGCACGTGCAACCAAACTAGCAGGGCATCGCACCGGTCGCGTCCGGGGCAGAAAACGCCGTCCGCGGCGGCATCGGCAAGACGCGACCAGGGCACTACCGGGCGTGGTTTCGGCGTCGAGCGACGCAAATCGGCGCCGGCGACCCGCGATCGGCAGAAAAATCGCGGCATCTGAATCCCTCGTGCCCCGTCGCCGTCCGAGGCCGCCCTCGCCCCGGCCAGGGGCGCGACAGGTACGGGGTTCGGCGCTCACGATGCCGCCCTTTCGTTCGAACCTCCTCGACAAGGAGGTGGCCGTGATCCGAGATGCTCACCGCGACCACAGAGGTCATGGCCGACGCCGTGACCCGAACCATGACCAGAATCATGATTAGCAGCGAGGGACACCGCGGAACGGCGGTCTCGCGGGTCGTGAGTCTCGCGCGGGCCTGAACTCCCCGCGGGCCCAGGCCCCGCTTTTCTGGATGGGTCTCTGATGGGCCGGCTTCCCTCGGAAGTCCGGCAGGGCCGCGTATGCGCGGCGACCTCTCGGGTGGGAGCGGTCGAGCGCGGCACCCGGTGCTCCGCCGACCACCGATGGAGCGCCTTTGGGAGGGCGAGCAATCGCCGACACCACCTCCGTGCCATCGATCGAAGTGAACCTGGGGGTGGCCCGACCCACCGCTTGCCAAGCGGCTCCGGGTTCGTGTGCGACTCCGAGGTTCCGCCCGCCAGAGAGGTTCGGCTGCACGTTCGTGCCCACGCGCTCGATGCGCTCGAGGACGGTGGGTCGGTCCACGTCGATCGACCTGTCCGAGAGCCGCCGATTCGAGTGTTGCTCGAAGGAGGCGTAGGCATGTACGCGTCACCGAGGGACCCCCCCGCGGTCACCCCGATTCGGTCGAGACGGTGCTGGTCGTCGGCCACCGCATGGATGCGAGGACCGTACGGTCGAGTTGCGGACCCGGGGCACGGTGGACCCCTCCCGAACGTCTGTACTACCCTGGCGCTGCTCTGGCGCCTTCTCGGAGCAGGGCAGCGAGGGGACGACGTCGCACGGGAGCTGTGGTCGCTCGCGCGGTTGCCCCTGCCGCAGCGCGTGGCGTTCTTGGCCGACGCCGTCGAGCTCGCGCGAGCCGACGACGCGAACGTGCGAGCCGCGGCCGTGACTGCGCTCGCCGGGTGCAGAGGGATCCTGGGCGTCGGGGCCATCGTCGCGGCGCTCGACGACGACGAGGCGCAGGTCCGCGCGCAGGCCGTCGACGCGCTCCGCTCGACGGCCTGCGAGGCCCCGATGCGGTGGGTCCACGCGATCTTTCATCCTCGCCCCGACGTGCGCGCCCGAGCCCTCGAGGATCTGCCGCCGAGGGCCGCGCATCTGGGCGTGTATCTGCGGGTCGATCCGGCCAACGCTGGTCGGGCCCGCGCCGCACCCTGGGGGGAGCGTTCGATCCCGCTCGCGCTCGATCTGTTCGCCCGCGGGGCTGCGGACCCCGACGAGGTGGCCGGCATTTTGTCGTCGGTGGCGATAGAGGACTTGCGGACCCTCCTTCGCCGTGGCGACCGACGGTCGGACGCCGACGTCGAGGCGTTCTTGCGGGCGACCGCGGCGGAGCCGGAGCCACCTCCGCCGCCGCATCGTGACCTCGTGGACACCTGGCTGGAGATCGCCGACCGGAGCACTCGAGGCCCCGCGTTGTATGCCCTGCTCGGTGACGTCGCCGCACCGCACGACGAGCGTGCCCTTCGACGTCGGGTTCTCACCGCGCTGCTCGTCCGGGCTCGTGCGCGTCCCTGGACCGCCGACGCCGCCGAGTTGGCCGTCGCGTGCGACGTCGAGTTCCTCCTCATGCCCGGGGTTCCTCCCGACGTCCGCCGCCGAGCGACCGAAGCGCTGTGGGCCTGCAAGGGACGGCTCGACGCGGTGTCGCACGACCTGGTGGAAGAGGTCCTCCTGTCGGAGGTCATCGGCTCGCCGCCGGACGTCCGGGCCGCGATCGCGGTCGTGTCGCTTCGCAGCCATCGATGGGTCCGAACCCTCGTGGACCATTTCGGTGAGTCTCGCCTCGTCGAGCTGGTCAGCGAGGATCGGATCATCGCTCGGGACGTGTTTCGCCTTCCGGCGGAGGCCAGCGCCCAGTGGCTGCTGCACGCGGTCGAGCGCCGATTCCCCGAACGCTACGCGAGGACCTGCGCCACCGCGCTCGCGCATTGGGTCACTTCGGCCCCCGCGCTATTCGGATCCACGCTCGAGGGGCTGGACGCAGAGACGGCTTGCGCCGTCCTGCGTGCCCCGATCGCGGGTGAAGCGGACGTCGGCGTGGAGACGGGCCGACGCCTCGTCGCTGCGCTGGCTCCTCGTGTATCGCTTCAGGGTCATGCCTCCCTTCTCGGCGAATTGCTCCCCCGTATCGGCGAGACGGAGCTGGTGCTCGCCCTCGTTCGGGTCGTGCTCGAGCGGTTCGAAACCAGGGCCCTGGCGCTCCTCGTCCTCGCCTTGCCCGTGGGTGTCGGTGGCCTGTTCACGCGACTGATCGAGGAGCGAGCCATGCTCGCTCCCGAGCCTCTGCACGCCCTGGCGACCGCCCTCGCGCACCATCCCGATCCGGGGGTCGGCCGCTTCGCCGCGCGCATCATCCGGGCCGCGCGCGCGCGGGGATCGGGCGTCCGTCCCCCGATCCACGCCGTTCGCAATCTCACCGAAGCCGAGCGCAATCGCATCGCCACTTGCGAATTCGAGGCACTCGACGACGCGCTGGCCCCGGCGCTGGAGGCCCCGGCCCGGGGACTGTGCGAAGCGCTGGCCCGTCGCCCCGACCCGGACCGACCTCATCTCGCCGCATGCGTGGCCCTGGTCGCCTGCATCGACGGCCTCGAAGCAGTCACGCGCGAGCTCGACCGCTTCGGGTCCAGCGAAGCGTCCTTCCAGGACGACCTGCATTGCGCGGTGACCACGATGTGGCGGGGACAGGAGCTGGTTCCCCCGTTGGTCGATGCCTGGTTGGCCGCCTGGGACGCCCACGCCGAGGCGTTCGCGACCTGGGTCGACGCCGAGGAGGGAGGGCTACTCGGCGTCCTCGAACGCAGCTTGGATCTGCATTGCGGCTGGGTCCGTCACAGGCTCTGGCAAGCCGCGTCGAGCCTCGTCTCGCTGCTGCGATTTCGGAACACCTCGCATCTTCGTCGAATGGTCGGGCCTTCTTTCGTCCGAACCCTGGTCAGGTACCTCGACACCGAGCTGGGCCCGCCCGCCGCGCGCATGCTCGCGGCCCTGTACCGCGCCGGAGTACAGCGCAGCGAGCTACCCGTTTTCGAGGCGCGCGTTTGGGTCAAGGCCCCGGATCTGAGCACCACGACCCGCTTCGAGCTCGGCCCCTGGCTCACGCTCGGAGGCTTCCCGCCCCGCGACCGACCCGCGCGTGCCCTGCCGCCACCGTCGGCCCCCTCGGACATCGCCCGGATCCGCAGCGCCGAGAACGTCGAGTGGCTCGGCACGGTGTGCGCCTCCGGGCGACACGTGCACGAGGCCGTCCTGCGCCTGGTCGAGCTCGGTGACGACGGCGGCCGAAAGCTCCTCGATCTCCTCGCCGGCGACCCGTCGTCGTCGGTGCGCGATGCCGTGTTCGAGAGCATCTCGTTGTGGACCAGCGAGGCCTGCCTGACGCAGATCCGCCGATGGG
Source organism: uncultured Nannocystaceae bacterium (assembly GCA_964650105.1). Lineage (GTDB taxonomy): Bacteria > Myxococcota_A > Polyangia > Nannocystales > Nannocystaceae > CAZYSW01. Next base: position 3,121 of record CAZYSW010000065.1, on the reverse strand, counting down.
CCGACGAGCACGGTCTGCCCCCCGAAGCGCGCTTCCGTCTGGGCCTCGGCCTCCTCGAGCGGGGGGAGGTCGAGCGATTGCCTTCCCTGCTGGCGCTCTTGTCCGAGCCCATCGCGGAAGGCGACTCGCCGTCGTGGCTGCGAACCCGCGATTACGACGCGCTCGTCCGTGCAGCCGGTGGGCCCGCCGCCGTCGCGCCGGTACTCGTCACGTCCCCGCACCCGGCCGCGTACACGCGCGCGGTGGAGTGGTTGCTCGAGCAGCCGGTCGGCGATCCAGCCGCCAACGCTGCACTCGGCGCGTTCTTGGAGCTCGGCACCGATCGCCACCCGGCGCTCCGAGAGGCTGCGGCCCGCCGCCTGCTCGCTGCCAACGACTTCACGGGCCTGCCGCTGCTGGTGAGCCCGTGGTGCGCGCCCGAACGGACGGAGCGCGATTGGACCATTCTGGGCGCGCCCGAGCCGGGGCTCACGAGGTTCACGCGTGCGGTGATCATGGGTGCGCTCGTGGGGGGATCCGCGGTCTGCACCGAGCGGCGGGCGCTCGAACTCCTCGAACGGGTGCCGCACGAACTCGCCGAGCCGTGGCTCGAGCAGCTGCTCACCCATGGCGTGGACGATGCGACGCGACAGGTGCTGGTCAGTCGCCGGCGGCCGACCCCCGGGCGCACCAAGAAGCTCCAGGAGATCGCCGAGGTGTTCGCGTGGGGGATACGTCGCGGCCTCGAGCTCACCGGGCGCCGCTGCTCGATCCACATGACGGGGAAGCGCGACGACTACGGCCACACGCCGCTCGATCAGCGCCGGATCTTCGTCACGCCGCTCCCCCTGCTGGTCGGCGATCGGCACGGTCGCCACATCGTGGAGGCGCTCGTCCTGCACGAGCTCGGCCATCACATGTATCACCGTGGCAAGGCGGCGGCCCGGGTGTGGCGTCGCGCCCGAAAGGCAGGCCTCTTTCACCTGCTCAACCTGGTGGCGGACGAGCACCTCGAGCGCAACCTCCGAGCGCTCGATCCGGAGTTCGGGGATCGGATCGAGCGCCTCGACGCCTATGCCTTCCAACATGCGGCGCGGGAGATGCAGGTCGAAAGACTGTTGCACATGCTTCGTGGAGCGGCGTTCGAGGTCTTGACCCGAGTTCGTCTCGACGTCGCCTACGTCCGGGTCGACGGCGGGCGCTTGCTCCTCGAGATTGCGCGCTGCGACAATCCATTCGCGAGGTTCGTACGCGCGCTTCGGATGGGACTGGGGGATCGCGACGGTGATCCCCGGGTCGAGGCCGGGCTGGCGCTCTTCAAGGGTGGCTTTCGACACCTGGACATGACGGGTCTGTGGAAGATCACCGTTCATCTCTCTCGGATCTACGGAAGCGATGCGACCCTCGCGATGGGGTTCGGGGGCCACGAAGGCATCGAGTGGGACGAGCGCGATGCCACGATCCACGGGGAGGGGATCGAAGACGAAGAGATCCAGCGCGAGGTCGAGCGAATCTTCGACGCGCCCCAGGGCTCTCCTTCCCTCCGAGAGCGGGGGCCAGGCCGGCTCCAGATCAACGTCGGGCACGACCAGGGCTACAATCCCATCCGCGACGTCGTCCCCCTGACCCCCGATCGAGACGAGCATCGACGTCGAGCCCACGAGGTGCGTCGACATGCGGAGCGGCTGCGCGATGTGCTGCGGCACCTCGGTCTGGCCATGCACGTGCGACGCGGCCGCCTGCGAGGTCGGGTCTTCGATCGTACGCGCACGCGGGCCGTCGTGACCCGTCGAGACCCGCGGATGCTGCTCGCGCGGGAGCTCGAGGTCCGCAGCGACCTGTTCATCGGTGTGGTCATCGATTGCTCGGGATCGATGACGGGCATCGGCATCGAGCGGGCACGCCAGTTCGGCGTGCTCATCGCCGAGGCCGCGCGAGGACTTGCAGGCGTCGACGCCCGCTTCTTCGGCTTCACGGATGCGAAGATCTTCGATGCGGGTGACGCCGAGCGCTGTGCGGTGAGCTCGCTGGCTCCCGAAGGGGGCAACAACGACGCGGCCGGGCTCGAGCACGCAGCTCGCGTCGCCATGGCTTCGAGGCGTCGCGCCAAGCTGTTGGTCATGATCAGCGACGGGTTGCCGACGGAGTGCTCGGTCGATGCGCTTCGGAACCTCGTGCAGCGGCTCGGCCGTCGCCACGGCATGTGCTGTGCGCAGATCGCCGTACGGCCGCTGGAAGAGGTCTGCTTTCCGCACTACGTCGTCGTCGACGACGAGGACATGGGCGCGGCCGTGCGCAGATTCGGTGAGATCACCGGTCGACTCGTCGGCCGGGCCCTGGGACGATAGGAGGTACGCGGATGTCCGGACGAAAGTGGAAGATCGAGGAGCTACGCCCCGGGATGACCGGTGAGGCGACGTTCTGGCCCAACCCCGTGGAGGGGTCGGCGCTGACGCTGCGCGCCACCCACTTCGGTGGTCGTCGCGCGCCCAAGGTGGTTCTCTCCGACGATCGGCGCATCGTCCCCGGTGTTCCCTGCCTGGTCCGGATCACCGCGATCCGCAAGCCGGAGCGTACCGACCGCGGCAGCATCGAGGTGGAGTGGGTCGGGCCCGCGCCGTTCCGCATCGAGGGGGTCTGGCTCGATCCCATCGTCGGCAAGTAGCTCCAGGTTCTGTTGCAGAGCGGGCTCAACATCCTTCTCGACGGACCCCAGGGCTGTGGGAAGACGGTGCTCGCCCGCTCCATCGCGCAGAGCCTCGGCATGGAGTTCGTCTTCTTCAACTGCGGCGCGGTGGTGGAGGCCAGCGACTTCTTCGCGACCATTCAGGTACGAGCGTCCGAGACCGGCGCCCCGGTCACGGACTTCGTCAAGACGGAGGTCCTGGAGGCCATCGAGTCGGCGGCCGAACACCCCGAAGTCAGGTATCTCGTGTTCCTCGACGAGCTCAACCGCTGTCAGGAGTCGGCTCGCAACGCGCTCATGCCCGCCCTCGACAGCTCTCGTCGCGTGTTCCATCCCATCGAGAACCGCTTCGTCGCCATTCCCGACAACGTGCAGTTCATCGCCGCCATCAACCGCGGCCGGGAGTTTTCGGGGACCTTCGGGATAGACGCCGCCCAGCTCGATCGCTTTGCGCCG
>CAZYSW010000064.1:2464-17300 GCA_964650105.1 uncultured Nannocystaceae bacterium | reverse complement strand
CCCACGCGCAGCTCCGCTGCCGGCCGTCGACTCGCCACGCCGGCGGCCGAGCCCGGACCGGGCCACCCTCGTGGGCCCCATCGTCGTCCTCGTGGAGCCCCCTCGCGGGGGGGGTCGCCATCCGACCGCACCGCGCCCGGTGCCTCACGCGGTCGTTTTGTCGGACGGAGGCGCTGCGGATCGACCGATCGCGCACGCCGAGGCGTCGGGGTCGACACCGCTCGTGGGTGGGGGGTTGGCGTCGGTGGACACGTCCCGCCCCTTGCCCCGACGCTTTCGCTTGGTTCGCGGGGTCCTGCGGATCCCGCCTTTCGCGTCGAGGACGCCCTCGGCCTGGGCGTGCTCCACCATCGCGTGGATGAACGCGACGATGTCGTCGTCGGCGGGCATGAGGTGGTGGTGAAACGGGGGGGATTCACCGGGCGCCCACCGCACGAACATCAACATGCTCTGCCCCTGCAGCGTGCCGGGCAGCTCGTCGTGACTGTCCACCTGGATGAGGACCTCGTCGTCGGTGAGCTTGGGGATCTCGCCCATCAGCACCTCGTCGATCCGAACCGTCACGTATTGATTTTGGCTGCCTTGGTAGCGGCCGCGCCCCCAGACCTGCCGCACCTCGACCAGCGCGACGACGTGGGCGTGCCCGAGCCTCGCCGCGAAGAGCTGCTGATCCAGGACGTCGTGCGGGGCGCGGCCCTCGAGGCGCAGCGACTGGCGGGTGTAGTCGTCGTTGAACGCGTCCGCGTAGGCGCTCTCCCAGGGGGGCGCGTCGCGAGGGGGTTCGAGCATCGCACGATGCCGATCCCTGCACCCCGCCGCCAGGCAAAGGAGCAGCAGCACACTGCACGGGAGCCAGCGAACGGTCCGGGCACCGAGCATCGAGCCGAAGCTTAGACCGAGGTCGCGCGAAGCCGCCATCTTCGATGACGCCCCGAGCGCGATATTCTCTCCATGCTCATGCCGAATCGCTCGACCCCGTGCGCGTCCGATGGTGCTCACCTTTGCACGCGGGCCCCCGGCACCTCGGATCGGCGCCGCACCTGGACCCGCGTCGCGGTGGCGCTCGCCGCCTCGACCGCGTGTGCCACGTTGGGTCCTGGCGACGCCGCCCCCTTTCCCGCTCCGGTGCAGGACGTGGTGGCGGCGAACGTGGCGCTCGGCGATCCCTACGAGGGCCGGTTCCCCTTCGAGGAGGCCGTCGCGGGTCTTCCGGGGTCCGGTGCCCTTCGGGCGACCTTGGTGACCGACGAAGGGAAGGTCGAGTGCGAGCTCGATCCGAGACACGCGCCCCTGACGGTCGCTAGCTTCGTCGGGTTGGCTCGCGGCTTGCGCCCCTTTCGTGCCGAGGACGGCACCTGGCAGCGCATCCCGTACTATCGCGACCTCGAGTGGCATCGCGCGGTCGCGGGTCAGTTCGTCCAGACTGGACGACGCGGCCGCCTCGCGGACGGCGGTTTCTTCCTGCAGGACGAGATCTCGCCCGGAGACTCCTTTCGGCGGGGCGGCGTGCTGGCGATGGCCAACACGGGCTCCGAGCACTCGGGCTCCGTGCAGTTCTTCGTCACGACCGGGCCCGCCCCCCACCTCGAGGGGCACCACACCATCTTCGGATACTGCGACGGCGAGGCCGTCCTGCGCCGCATCGAGAGGCGGGTCGGCCGCGGTGAGCGACCGCGCCTGCACGACGTCGTGATCCGCCGGGACGCGGCGTGAGCGGGTGGATGGGTCGCGTCGACGTGCCCTGTTGCGGTAAACACCGGCACACCGAGCCCGCCGAGGCACGAGGAGGCCACGATGAGGACGTTCGACGCACGACTCTTCTGCATCGCTCTGACCACGCTCGTCGCTGCAGGGTGCGACGAGCGCTCGACCGAGAAGGCAGACGCCAAAGCAGACGCCAAGGCGGACGCCAAGACGGAAACGAAGGCGGAGAACAAGGCCGGGGCGACCGCGGGACACCAAAACGCCGGCGACGCGGCGGCCGAGGGCGGCGACCGGGGCGAGCCCACGGCGAGCGCCGCAAGCAGCAAGTTTCGCAAGGGTCAGGTGGCCCCCCCGGGCATGTCACCCGAGGATGTCCGCGCCTACGCCGAGGCACAGGGCGACCCGATGAAGGGCGAGTTCACGCTCGAGCAGGCCTTCGAGGGTGACGAGGCGCTCGCGAACAAGGAGGCCGGGAAGCTGCACGCGAGCTTCAACACCACGATGGGGAAGTTCGAGTGCGAGTTGTACGAGGACAAGGCGCCGTTGACGGTCGCGAACTTCGTGGGGCTCGCCCGCGGCACCCGACCATCGTACGACCAGGCCGAAGACACGTGGATCAAGAAGAAGTTCTACGATGGCGTGATCTTCCACCGCGTCATCAAAGGGTTCATGGTCCAGACCGGCGATCCGAGCGGCAGCGGGACGGGCGGTCCGGGCTACGTGATCGTCGACGAGACGGACAACGGCTTGCGGCACGACAAGCCCGGCATCCTGTCGATGGCCAATCGCGGCCCGAACACGGGAAGCAGCCAGTTCTTCATCACCGTGGCCAAGACCCCGCACCTCGACGGGAAGCACACGGTCTTCGGCCGGTGCGACCCCAAGGTCGCGATCGAGATCAGCAAGGTCAAGGTCAGCCCGGACATGAATCGTCCGTACGAGCCGGTCAAGATCCAGACCGTCGAGATCGTGCGGAAGTAGCGACGCAGTGGCCGAGAAGCCGTGTCGTCTGCCTCGGCCGCCTCGGTCTGCGGTGGAGCGCGCGCATCCTTCGATCCGCCATCGAGAGGGCCACCGGCCAAGACCGTCACGACCACGCATTGGGAGGGATCGCGGAGGTGGCTCGAAGCGCCTGCGTGCCCTCGACCGCGGTCGCCGCCGCGGTCGCGGCCGCGGAGACGGGGCGCGGCGGCCCGCGTCCGCGAACGGCATCCCGCTAGCGCGTCACGCCCACGACGCGCCAGGATCCGAACTTCTTTTCGAGGATGAGCACCACGTACTCCCCGCCGATCTTGGTGAGCGCGTAGATGCGGTTGCTGCCTTCGGCGACCCCCGCCGGCACGCTGCCGAAGACCTTGCGGAGCCCGGCGGCGGTATACACCTTGCTGCCCTTCGGACGACCGGCGGACTTGGCCTCCTCGTGCATGGTGGACAGGACGTCGGAAAGCTCGTTGCGCGTGCGGGCCGCCACGGTGTCGCCGCTGTAGAACGGCAGTGACGAGCGGCCCACGACCTCGTCGATGGCCCCCTCGGCGAAGTAGTACAGCCACGCGTCCGCGGTCTTCTTCACCTTGGGGTCGGTCGCCGCCGCATTCTCGCCGCCTCCGGCCCCTCCACCTTGCGGAGGCTCCGGGTGCCCTCCGGGACCGTGGGCGTGGCCGTCATCGTCACCATGGCCGTGCGCGTGTCCGGGCGGAGAGGCCGGCCCCGGGGCGGGCGCGTCGGGGACGGTCTTCTTGCCTGCCTTCTCGCCGCCCCGTCGCAGGCGCGGCATCGACTCCGCTCCTCGGCCGGCCTGGACCTCGACGTTGGGGTCGGGGCGATCGCCCATCCCCGTCGCGTCGAGGATGAACGGCTGGGCACCGAACGTGCCGCACGCTCGCTCGTCGCGGTGAAACGTCCAGTGGATGTAGATCTTGCCGTTGCCGCTGATGATCTCGCGGGGCGGGTCGGGGAACGGGCCGACCGCATGGATGATCTCGCGCGCCGCGGCGTCGAACTGCAGCTTCCCGGAGAAGCGGACCGTCTTGACGCTGTCGATGGTCCCGTCGCCGTTGAGGACGATCTCGACCCGGGTCCACAGTTTGTAGTCGTTGAGGGGATGGTCCCGGCCCCGGGTGTCGAGCTGTTCCAGGAAACCCCAGGCCCACGCGTCGTGGATCGCCCGGTGCATCGTGGCGATGTATCGAGCGAACGGGTGCTTGCGAGACCCAAGCGCCGTCTGATTCCCCGGCTGCACCTCCGGAACCATGTTCTCGAGCGGTGACTGCCAGTGCGCGCGGGCCTGCTCCCACACGCCCGGCGTCTTCGACTGCCTCTGCGACTCGACGTTCTTCTTGGCGTGCGGGTCCTTGCCGTAGAGCGCGTCGAGGTCGTTCTTGCTGAGCTTGGTCTGGATCTTCTTGTCCTTGCGATCGACCTTGGCCTGCTGCTCCTGGCCGGTCACGGCCGCCATCTGCTCCTGGTTCGGACGAAGCTGGCCGTCGGCGGCTTCCGAGGCGAGCGCCTCGTACGACTCCTGGGGAATCTGGTGATCCCGTCGCTCGAGCTCGCGCATGGACAGGAGGCTCTGGCGCTGCGGGTCGTTCTGCTCGGTGCGTCGCTCCTCGGTGCTGGGCTTGCGATCGGTCGCCTTCTTTTCGAGCTTGCTCTCTTGCTCTTGGGCCTGCGCCACCTTTTGTGCGTCGGCGGTCCCCTGATCCTGAACCGGGGACGGCTCGATCTGGTGCGCCTCGGGCTTGACCGCGTCCCGTTCGAGGTTGCTGACCTTCGAGCGGGTCTCCTTTTCGACCGCACGGTTGACGTTCGAGAGGTAGTTGTACTCCTCCGGGACGTCCTTCTCGTCGAGCTCGTCGGGCTGCTCGACCATCTTGAGCTGCTCGAGGACGAAGTGGACGGGTTCTTGCTCCTCGGGGGGCTTCTCCTCGGGCTTCTCCTCCTCGGGCTTCTCCTCCTCTTCCTCCTCGGGCTTTTCGAGCTCCTCGAGCTCGATGTCGGGCTCGTCCTTCTCTTTTCGTTTCTTCTTTTCTTCGGGGTCGGGCAGGTCGGGACGCGGGCGATCCCGGGGTCGAGGCTGCTCGGGGTCCCGGTGCGCCTCGTCCGCAGAGGGGCGCTCCTCGTCGGGCAGCGTCAGATCGAGGTACGTGATCTCGTCCCGTGGCGGTCGCGGTCGCGGCTCGAACCACCGGACGAGCAGCAGCAACAACCCCGCATGCAGCAGCCCCGAAAGGACGTAGCACAGCGCCACGAGGGCGAGCGAGGCGTGCCGCCGACGCACTTCAGCAGGTTAGCGGATCTCGGAGCGCTTGCCGTCCTCGGCGGCGGACCCGGGGACGGATGTCCACCCAAAAAGCGTCCGGCCTGCCGCTCGTGCGGCTCACGCACGGTGAGCCACGTCGTCGAACGCCCACCGGCACGTCGCGTCGTTCGGTGCTCCCGCGCCTCCGACCGTGAAACGGCGCACCACGCCAGACCCGCGAGCACCGCTGGGGCCCGGCGGGGCTCGTGGCCCGACGGGCCCCGGCGTCCACGGATCCCCGCGTCGACGGTGGGCCCCAAGAAGCGCTAGTGCAGGCGTCGGTAGACGCCGACCACCTTGCCCAGGATGGCGACCGCCCGGAACTCCGAGCGTCGCACGTAGATCGGCTCCATCGTGGGGTTCGCCGGCTGCAGACGGATACGGTCCCCCTCGGGGAAGTACCGCTTGCAGGTCGCCTCGCCATCGATCATCGCGACCACGATCTCGCCCGGCTCGGCGGTGCTTTGCTTGCGCACGAAGATGTAGTCGCCGTCGAAGATGCCGTCCTCGATCATCGAGTCTCCGCGCACCACGAGGCCGAAGACCTCCCGGGACTTCACCGCACCGAGGAAGTAGCGATCGACCACCACCCGGTCGACGATGTTCTCTTCGGCCAAAATCGGCTCGCCCGCGGCCACCCGGCCCAAGATCGCGACTTCCAGCTCGTCGCGCGACGAGCCGTTCTTGTCGCTGCGGCTGTCGTGGTAGTCGACGGGGCGGAGGGCACGACTCTTGAGCTCTTCGCGGACCAGGTACCCCTTGCGCTCGAGCGCCTTCAAGTGGTCGTTGACGCCGTTGGTGGAACGGATGCCCATGTGCTCTCCGATCTCTCGGAGCGTGGGCGGATACCCGCGCGCGTTGAGGCACTCCGTGATGTAGTCGAGCGCTTGCCGCTGGCGGTCGGTCAGGACAGGTCGCACGGGCCGATCTCCTCGAAGGTGGGAATGTGCAAGATGAGCATCACAGTGAGCATTCGACGCTTTGCGCACAGCGCGCTACGCGCTGAACATGTGTATCCGATTTCGAGGTTAGGGGTCAAGCAAAGCGCCACGATCCTGCGCAGTTGTGGGAAGTCCCCACCGAATACCCAGGGGATACATTCGCGCATGTGGGCTCGAACGCCAAGAAATTGGCTGGAAGCCCTCGCGCTGCGCGCGGGCGACGAGGACCCGTCCATGTCACACTCGAAGGCAGGCCGACGAGGGACGGGCAGAACGCGCGTCGGTCGCCAACCCAGGAGAACGCATGCCGCTCATCCTCCGAGCCATCATCACCGGCTTCGGCCACAAGCTCGGCGCCGAGTTGGGACGCTACGTCAGCGAGCGTATCGGGCTGGCCCGCGCTCCCAAGAAAGAGAAGTCCGACGACGACGACCTCCCCGAGGGGATCTCCGAGTCCGAGAACGATCCTCCCGCGGGTTGAGCCCTTCCACGTGGCCCCGAGCCGCAGGCGACCCGGCCCGCCTCACCCCTCCCCGTCGGGGGGGTCGGCCCGCTTTCTGCTCTTGGCGCGTGGCGTGTCGGCGGTCCGGATCTGCGTCTCGCTGCGGGTGATCTCGGGCTGGGCGGGGCCGCTGCCCGCACGGGAGAAGCGGATCTGCATGTGCACGTCGATGGCGAGACCGGCGATGACCTGCTGCAGGAGATCGACCGCGTCCATTTTGTCGAGGAAGCTTCGGACCTCGGAGGAGACGATCCGCATGAGCTCCTCCTTGGTCGCTTGCGTGACGCCCGTGACGATCCCCTGACCGCGGCGGAACGCCGCCTCCGGATCCAGGAGCCCCGTCAGCTGCTCGCCGAGGCGCTGAAAGCGATTGCGTTGACGCTCCTCCTCGGCGCCCCTGGCTTCGGACCGCTCGTGCTTGTCCTCGGTTCCGCGTCTGCCCTCGCGGTCGTCCCGTTCCTCTTCGTGGGCCATCGCCGGCAAAGGTAGTACATCGCCAACCCGGCGCTTCCCAGGGCGGGGGTTGGGTGGCCGATCTCGCGGCCCGTCGGTGGAGGTGATCCTTGCGCGTCCAAGAACGGCGTTTGTGGGCGCCGAATTGCCGTCCAGGCATGCAATTCGGCGCTTCCCAACCGCCGCGGGAATGTGGTAACGAGCGTCCGCGTCCTCGGAACGGCCAAAAGCCCCCTTTTTGGCGTAATGGGCCGACGCAGTCTACTCTCGCCGTACCTACATTTAGGCACATCCTACTACCACGCAGACTGCGCCCGTTTTCCCGAGAAACCCAATGACCGCGTACTACCTCGGCAATCTCTGCGCCGCCCTCGTCACCGTCGGGCTCCTGGTTGGCACCCTTCGCTTCACGCGCCGGCTCTCCTGAGCAAGCGTGACGCCGTCGCCCGGGCCCCGGACGCCCGTGGTAGAAGTCGCCAGCGCTGCGGTGTCCGAGGTCCACGCGGAATGTACCGCGGGACCCGTACAAGGACCTTCGCAGGCGCTGGCGAAACCGGATGAGTCGAGGAGCAACGGGGCGCAACCGCGAGGGTGGCGCTTTTGTCCGCCGTTCACGGGAGGGCACCTCGCGTCTTCCGGGACCGGGGCTTCGCGGCCTGACGCTGCAGCAGGTCCACGAGATCCGCCTCCTCTTGCGAGGCGATTCGATCATCGACTGGCATCGGCTCGCGATCCACGATCGGGGCGACGTCCGCCGGCTGTACGCGGTGAACTGCATCGACGTGGACGATCCGCGGGACCTCGCCCGCCTCGCCGCGATGCGCAGTGAGGCCGTCCGCTACATCCGGGAGACGCTGGGGCTGCGGCTCGACGACGAGATCGCATCCGAAGCCTCGGCGCTCGACCTCCCCATCATCGCCTCGGGTCGCGGCCGGTTCCAGCGCCAGGCCTGCACGCTGCTGAAGGTGATGCACATCATCTATCACCTCGACGCACGCGAGCTTCGCATGGCGTTGCCCATCCCCGACAACGACCTGTACGCCATGGTGGAGCAGAGCGTGATGGGCATGTTCGACGAGCTGCGCACCGCCGGCGTGCCTCTCGTCGAGTTCTCGTGGTCGCGCAAGTCCAAGGAGTCGTTGATCACCAAGCTGCTCGTCAAGCGCGAGACCTACGCGGCCCAGGTCTTCGATCGTCTGCGGTTTCGGCTGCTGGTCGAGCGCCCCGACGACATCGTGCCGACGCTGCACGTGATGCTGCAGCGCTTCATCCCGTTCAACTACGTGATCCCGGGTCAATCCGTGAACTCGCTGGTGGACACCTCGGCGATCGTCCGGCGGATCAGCAAGAGCCGCGACGTACTGGCCGTGACGCCGGAGAACTATGGGCTGCCGCCCAGCAACGAGTTCTCGGGCCGGGGCTACCGCATCCTGAACTTCATCGCCGACCTGCCCGTGCGCGTGGACCGACTGCTGACCGGGCAGGAGCTGGAGGCGCATCGGGGCAAGGTGATCTTCGTGCTCGCGGAGTTCCAGGTCCTCGATCGTCACCAGGCGCAGGCCAACGAGGAGGGCGAGAGCTCGCACGCGGCCTACAAGCGTCGCCAGCATCAACGGGTCCGCGAGCGCCTGCTTCGAGAACCGCGCAAAGCCGTGCCACCCCGCGGATGACCGGGCTCAGCGGTTCGCCCCGACCGCGTCCTGATCGGGCGAGACTGTGACCGTCCACTCGACGGAGCGGGTACGGGGACGGCAGCGCTTGGGCCCGCAGGTGACGTACATGACGAACCCCCGGACCGCGTAGGTCCCCGGCTCGTCCGGCGCGATGAATCGCCCCCGGAGGCGGGGTTGCCGCGCCTGCGGATCGACGACGTCGTCCCAGCCCAGGCGGTTGTCGACCAGGCGGACCCGCTCCGAAGACAACCGAAGCTCGATGGGCGTCCCGGGCATCGGCGGCTCGAGGATCGTCAGCGAAAGCTCGCCGCTGGCGCCCACGGCGACCTCCGACACCGCTGGGACGCTGACTCGAGCGTCGTGCAACGCGACGGGATCCGCTGCCCCCATCGCGGCAGCCAGACCCAATCCCGCGCACGAGGGGAGCGGGAGCCCCATGCGGAGATCCTATCAGGGACGGCGGCAGCGCGTCCATGGAGCCCGGCGAGCACCACGAGCGCGCGGCTCGGCGTCCACGTCGTGCAGCGGTGGGCTCGTTCGATCGAGCAGCCTGGCCACAGATCCTGCGGGCCCGCCACCGCACGCGCCGAGACCGACACGCACGACCGAGCCGGTGACGACCACCCCACGCTCGAGGACCTCGCGCACGACATGGCTCGCCGCGCGGCTCGATCCCCGGCCCGGGGCCGGTCACGTTCGCCGTGGCGTTCGTCGTCACCGACGACGACGGGGCACGAAGACCGACGGACGAGGGCCGTCAGCTCCAGCGATGGACGCGGTTGCGGCCGTGCTCCTTGCAGTAATACAGGGCCTGATCGGCGCGCTCGACGAGCTCCATCCGGTCCGTACCATCGGTGGGGAACTCGGCGATGCCCATCGAAATGGTGACCTTGAAGTTTCCGTGCTCGCTGGTCATCACCTGCGCCGCGATCTCCTCGCGGAGCTTGTTGGCGAAGTGCTCCGCGCCTTCTCCATCGGTGTCGGGGAGGACCAAGACGAACTCCTCCCCTCCATAGCGCGCCACGATGTCGACCTTGCGCGCTCGACCGGCGAACACGGCCGCCACCTTCTTGAGCACCTGATCGCCGACGGGGTGGCCGTAGGTGTCGTTGATCCCCTTGAAGTGGTCGATGTCGGTGAGGATCACCGAATAGCGCTGCTTGGTCCGTTCGGCGAGGGCGTGGAGCGCAGCGAACCGTTCCTGGAAGGCCCGGTGGTTGGTCAGGCCGGTGAGACCGTCGGTGGTCGCGCGCTCCTCCATCTGCTGATACATGCGAGCGTTCTGCAGGCTCACGCCGACTTGGTGGCCGATCACCCGAAGCATCTCGCGGGTCTGCGCCGGGTACTGGTGAGGCCTCGCGGCGGCCAGGGTGATCGCACCGAGCACCTGATCGCCCCGCACCAGCGGAAGGACGAGCAGGCTCTTGGCGGCCTCCAGACGCGTCCCGCCGTCGAAGACCACGGTGTCCGGATCGATCATCTCGCCGGTCGCGGGCATGAAGTGGCGGTTCTTGAGAGCAATGGCGACCAGGGAAGTGGGATCGTCGAAGACCGCGTCGGTCAGTCGCTCGGCCAGCGCCCGCCAGCGAGCGGCCCCTTCGCGCTGCGGGTCGTGGTCGACGGCGAGGACCCGATGCCGATTCCCCTCGACCGTGCTGATCACCGCGAGATCGTAGTGGGCGATGGCCTTCACCGCCGCGAACGACTTCGCGTAGACCTCCTCGAGCGTGAGCGCCTCGTTGAGGAGCTCGCTGGCCCGATAGAACTGCTCCTGTTCGTACTTGCTGCGCTCCACGGCCATGAAGACGCGCTCGTGCTCGATGATGCGGAGGATGTGCGCGGCGGCCTTGGACAGCACGCGCTCTTCGTCGTCGGTGAACGGCTGGTCGTCGACGCGATCGGCACACAGGACCCCGCGAAGGTTGGGCCCGTCCATCAACGGTACGGCGCACAGATCGGTGACGCCCTCCGGGCCCTGGTAGTAGGGCGGCAGTCGCTTCCCCGCGAGCCGGGCCAGTCGCAGCGGCTTGGGATCGGACACCACGCTGGTGAGGATCCCGGGCGACGACACGTTCGGTTGGTCGAGGATCATCTCACTGGGGCTAGCGAGCTCCTTGACCACGAGCCGAACCCCTCGCCTCCCCCCGTCGCTCGCTTCGGCGTTCGCGGTGCTCCGCTCGCACCACAGCAGCACGCAGGTGTGCAGGCGCATCGAGGTCCGCAAGAGATCCAGGTTGTGGAAGAGTTGCTCGTGAATGCTCTCCACCGCCGCGTGGGCCATCCGGAGCTCCTCCTCGTCGCGGCTGCGCGCGCGGCTCTCGGGCGGCAGTTGCGAGGCGATGAGGCGAAAGTCGCGAGCCTCCTGGCGCATGCGTTCGAGGGACTCCTCCACGCGTCGCGCGTGCTCGTCCCGGAGCCGACGGACCAGCGACCCCAACACCAGACGGTTGCCGAGCGCGAAGAACCCGACGAGGGTCAGGTGATACGCCACCTGCATCCACCCGGGCCCCGACAGAGCTTTCCACCCGATCGCCAGCTCCGCGCCCACCACTCCCGACAACACGGCGATCGCAGCGACGCGGTGTCGGTGTACCACCATCAGAAACGACACCAGCGCGTACACCAGGGGGTAGAGGAACGACTGCAGCCCCCCGGTCGCGGAGATCAACACGTAGACGCCGGTGACCAACAAGAGGCCGATCTCGACCTCGCTCCACGAGGAGCTGCCCGCGGTGCGATCGGGATCGATCTCACGGACGACGCTCCACAAGAGCGTGGCCCCCAACAGGGTGACCACCGTGAGCTGCGGCAACGCGCCTCGCCACAACGCACCGTCGGAGAAGAAGCCGAGCGCCAAGAGCGGCCACACCGCGACGATGACCAACGAGACCCATCGTCCTCCGGCTCGCCGTCGAGCAATGTAGAGAGATCGAGCCATCGCGCCCATGGTTCACCTCTCCTGGCGTGTCACGCGTTCGACCTCGAACACCACCTCGCCGGGGCGGACCAGGTTCAGGTCCTCCCGCGCGATGCGAGCGATCTCGCGTGGGTCCTCCTTGAGGGCCCGCACCTCGGCGCGCAGCAAGCGAATCTCCTCCTCGAGCGCGGCGTTGCTCTCGACCAGGGCGTCGCGTTCTCGCCGAATCCGGGTGAGGTCGTCGCTTTCGGTCGTGAGCTCGAGCTGCGCCGGCCCGTAGGCGATCCCTCCGGCCACCAGGGCGGCGAGCAGGATCCTGTTCAGCCAGTGCATGGGGGCTCGGAGCCCACGTAGACACGCCGGGAGGCCCAAGGCAAGAAACCGGCAGCCGTCCCCAGCGCAGCCGCCGCGACGGACCGGGCACCACGGATTGCCCGCAGATCGCAGGGACGTCGTCGCCCTCGCGGGACGTTCCGACGCCCGGCTAGCGACCGTGAAGGATACCGAGCCGCTCGAGGCCGCAGGTCTTCGCGAGGTCCATGACGCGGACCACGTGCAGGTGCTGGGTCGCCTCGTCGGCCTTGATGTTCACGCCCGTCGTGGCCGGATCCTGGGCCGCGGCGCACAAGCGGATCTCCAGCTCGCGGAGGTCGACCTGCTTGCCGTCCACCTCGTATCGCCCGTCGGCCGACAGGGAGACCACGACCACGTTGGGCTCTTGGGAGACGTCCTGATTCTTCGCCTTGGGAAGCTTCACGCGGAAGGACGGGTTGTTCTGGAAGGTTGCCGTCAGCAAGAAGAAGATGAGGAGCTGAAAGACGATGTCGATGAGCGGTGTCAGCTCGATCATCGCCTGCCGTCCCCCCCGACGATGCGGCCGCAGGCCCACACCGCCCGGCATGCGCAGGTTCATCCCTCGACCGCCTCCTTGGTCGCAGCGCGCGACGCGGAGTCCTCGGGCTCCTCGCGCTCTCGGTGCCGATCAACGTCACCGGCTGCCGCGGCCCGCTTGGCGTCCTCGAGCAGATCGACGATGCCCATGGCGTCCTCTTCCATCTCCACGACCAGGCGATCGTTGCGCCCCTGGAGGAACTTGTAGGCCAGGAGCATCGGGATGGCGACGGTGAGCCCGAAGGCCGTGGTGATCAGGGCCTGCCAGATGCCTTCGGCGAAGGTGTCGGGACCGACCGAGCCGTCCTGGTAGGACTTCACGAAATCCTGAAAGACCTGGATCATGCCGATGACCGTGCCGAGGAGCCCCATCAGCGGGGCCACCGAGGCCACCGTCCCCACGATCTCGACGTTGCGATCCATGTGGGCCACCTCGCGGTTGCCCACCTCCTCGACCGCCTCCTTGATCACCGCCCGTTCACTGGAGGACTGCGCGGTACGCAAGGCGGCGGCCATCAAGAGCGCGATGCTCGAGCCGTTCTCCTCGCACAGAAGCTGGGCTTCGCTGGTCTTGCGCTTGGCGACCAGGGCCCGGATGCGGTCGACGAACGCGCGCGGCAACACCTTGCTGCGCTGCAGCGACCACAGCCGCTCCAGGAACACGGCCGTACCGACCACCGATGCGGCCAGGATGAACCACATGAGGGGTCCGCCCTGTTTGAAGAGATCCGCGAGGTCCATCGTCGGTTGGGTGCTTGGCGTCGGGCGTCCTGCCGGTCCGCGATCGGCGGGCCCGAGGCGGGCGATCCGGTCGGCGTTGCGGGTATGGGGAGTGTAGCGCCCCCCCCGGCGGTCACGCCTCCGGCGAGGACCTTCGAAGCCGATGCATCATGGACTCGGCCGCTGGACGGGGCAAGCCGGCGACGGGCCGCGCTGCGCCGGCGCAGGCGGGGCTTGACGCCAAGGGGAGGCGCGGTGTAGATGCAGCGCTCCCTGGCGCCGGCCCTGGTGCCGAGCGCCTTCCCGTGCGGGGGCATAGCTCAGCTGGGATAGCGACGCGCTGGCAGCGCGTAGGTCGGGGGTTCGAGTCCCCCTGCCTCCACAAGCCAAGACAGCGAAAAGGAGCCGCGAGGCTCCTTTTCGCTTTGTTGCGGGCCACCCGAACCTCGGATCAAGCGAACCGACCGACCTCCGCCAGCGCGCGCTGCATGGCTCGGGCATCGGCGAAACGCCGGGCCGGATCCTTGTCGCACGCCTGGAAGAAGAACGCGTCGATGGTCGCGGCCGCCTCGCTGGAGGTGTGGGCCGGCAGGTAGGTGCTCGGCGGGGCCGGGATTCGCTCGCGCTGCGCCTTCAGGAGCTCGCGCGGGTGCTCGCCGAACACGTCCTCGAACGGATGATGACCGGTGACCGCCTCGTAGAAGGTCATGCCCAAGGCGTACAGGTCCGCACGGTGGTCGACCGGTCCGTTGGGCCGCGTCTGCTCGGGCGGCATGTAGCGCGGATCGCCGAGGATCAGGTTGGGGTCTTCGGGTTTTTCGTCGCTGAGGTCGCGGGCCACCCCGAAGTCGAGCAGCTTGACGAGCCGGTATTCGGGGTCGTAGGCATCCCGATTCACGAAGATGTTCGCAGGCTTGATGTCGCGATGGACGATCCGCCGGCGGTGGATGTAACTGAGCGCGTCGAGGGTCTGGCGGAAGATCTCGCAGACCACGTGGAGCGGCACGGTGCGGCCGCCCTCCATGGCGCCCCCGATGTCGCGACCATCGAGGAAATCCATGGCGAACCAAAAGAGGTTGTGCTCCCGCGTCGTTCCGACGTCGAGGATCCGGACGAGGTTGGGGTGCGTGAAGCTTCCGCACAGCCGCGCCTCCAACCGGAAGCGGCGCTGCTCCGACTCGGGGACGTCGGCCTTCATGACCTTGAGGGCCACATAGCGGTTCATCAGGGGGTCGAATGCCTTGTAGACCTTGCCCATGCCGCCTTCGCCGAGGCGGGCCGAGATCTGGAAGCGCTTGCTGAAGGTGATCACCGTGCCCGGCGTGAGCTCGGCCTCGTTGCGCGGCTCGTCGCTGGCGAGATGTGGCGTTGTGTCCGACACCGTCCCGGACCTCGTCCGACACGGTACCGCAGGTCGCGAACCGACGTCAGCTCGCGGGTGGAGAGCCCTCGGCGTCGCGGCGGACGCGTCCATTGGCGGCGGACACGCGCCACGAGCCGGACGTGCTGCGGACCCGGACCTCCCCGGCCCCTTCGCCGCGCATGAGCACCCGAGCCACCGTCGTCGGGGTGGGGTGGGCGACGCGTACGACGAGTGGATCAGAGCGGAGATCGTCGGGCTGGTGAACCACCCGCGTCTCGATCACGGGGGGGACTTGCCGCTTGCGAGGCTCGTCCACCACCAGCTCGACGTCCGGGCCGTCGACATCGGCCGCCATCGCGTAGCTGATGCCTATG